>SCUG01000058.1 GCA_004297645.1 Saprospiraceae bacterium
ACAACATCTGGCTGGTATTGAAAGTTAATAGCTTGATTTTACCAAGCAAAACTATCTACATATACAAAAGTGGTTTCTATGGACATCCGAAGAATGAAATTGGCCCTGACAGTAGATTTAATGAATCTGAGCTTACCGCAAAACCCGCTCCTGATGGCTCAAAAAGTTATGGATAGATTTAGAAGCGAGGTAGGAAAATTCAAAGGACTTTTCCTGACAGAAAAATCTGCCATCAATTACAGTTTCGAGCGCCAGATGGCGGCCCTTCAGTTTGAACGCTGCACTCTCAGCCTCGAATTAGTGACTGATATAAAAAGCCAGGTGCAATACATTCAGGGATTCGAATTAAAGCCAATTTGAACTTATTTCGGAGCCCGCAGATTCCTATCAATCTCAATTTCCCCAGACCGATTCCTTTAAAACCTTTATGCCGGACTTTCCCCCTGAGTCTGGCATTTTTTTTTTGCCTATAGCGTTGGGTCTGCGCTTGCATTCACGTCTCCGATTTTTATAGCCACAAAATTGACATCCATCAAGTCCGACGAAACATCATTGACATTCCGCACCTCTGGGAATGCTTCGAGAAAGGGATTAACAGGGTTAGCGAATACGTAGTTCTTTGGCACAAATCGCCAGCTGCTATTGCCTGGAAATTCAGTGTTCATGTTCAAAATGAGTTTGCGAATAACCACCAGATCGGCGGTGGTTATTGTTCCGGATTTATTGACGTCGGCAGCTATAAGCTTGTACGGGCTGCCGAGCAACCCAGTGCCAAGGATATGCCGGCTGATGAGCACCAAGTCGAAAGTGGTGACCCCGTTGAGAGGGTTCATATCTTTGAATGGCGTCACGGTATAATCCCCACCTGGCACAACTTCGAAGGAATAGGTTCCGGCAGCCCCGGTTGTGTCACTTTTTACAACCGCACCATTGAGACTCACCTCAACTTTCGATACACTATTTCCCATTTCATCGTTTGCCATCCCGGCAATTAATGGGGGGCCTTGGCATATACCGATATTATCATCCACAAACACGAATGTTTCGCAATAATCCTGGTTGCCAGCACCATCAGTCACCCAAACTCCGACGAAGACGGTGCCCAATGAATAGCAATCTAACTCTAAGCTATTAAAAGAAATATCCGGTGAAAAGGAGAATACCAGATCGCCCGAACAATTGTCAAAGCTGCCTTCGTTGAAATCATCTGCAATTATCGTCACTGAAGTGTCCTGCCCCAGCGTTACAGAAAGCCCGTTCACGCAGTACGGCACTGGCTTTTTACAATCTTTTACCACCACCGTTGTAGCACAAGTGGATGTGTTATTGCAGTTGTCTGTCACGATGTAAGTCATGTGATAAATGCCAGAGCCAATATCCTCGAATGGTCCAAGCCCGGTGCCCAGTTCGCCCTGAGCTGTGACGGAAATATCGGGCGAACAATCGTGAATGTCCGGCCATGGCATCTCCACTATGGCCACGCAGTTCGAATCCAAAATGCAAACCTCCCATTGCACCGGGCAAATGACGATAGGTGCCACGTCATCCAAAACTCGAATTACCTGCTGATGTACAACCACGCCATCGGGTTGCGCACCATGCCGCCAGGAATACTCCTCAAAATTGGATGTATTCAACCCGTCTCGAAAGGTCTGGCTGCTTTTGACACCGTCGCCGTTCAAGTCGTAATTCAGAGCCTGTTCCGAAGATTCCACCACGTCATCATTGAAGGTGGTACCTGTCTCGCACCAGTTGATGATAGTCCAAATGCGCACTATTTCAAAGCAGGCATCCGGCACCACGGTGAAAACCTGGTCGGAAAAAGTAGTGGCAATCAGCTCGCAATTTTCAAAGAAAACCTGTGGCTCACCAGCAGTTGGAAGTGTATCCGTGCACGATACTGTGATATCCGCCGGGAAAGTGACCCACCAGTTGTAGTCATGGGTGATGGTGAGTACCTGCGAACATGAAAGCACGGCATTGGCTCCTAAATCGGTCACCTTCCACGAGCGTATCAGCTCCCCGTTATAGCATTGGCCGGGGTTCCAGATGACTGTATCGAGCAGGTAAACTAATTGGCAACTCTCCGAAAATTGCGGCATGCCGTATGGTTCCAAAACTTCGAAATTGCCTGCGGCAATTTGGCTCTCAAGACTATCGGCAAAAAAGGCGCAATCTATTTCAGCCGGAGGTGGGCACGACACGAGCACCGGTGCGATTTTATCTTCCACCTCCACCAGCACCATGCAGTCGTTGAAATTGCCGGCGCAATCCACGGCCCGCATAACCACCGTTACCATAGAATCTACATCGCCACAGCAAAATACCACGGTGGGGCCGAACAACGTATCAGCCGGAGTGCAACCGGCATCCATGCGGCGAACGAGGAAGGAATTGAGACAGCAATTGTCGTAGCTTCCATCGTCGAGCACGGCAGCTTCGATTTCGGCGAACCCATTGTTATCAAGCGAAACATTCGTTATTTCATCGCAAATTGTCACCGGGGCAATCAGGTCGGCCACGGTCAGTGGCACCGCGAGTGAGTCTTTATTCCCGCAAATATCAGTAGCGACATACCACAAGGTATAGATGCCGGTTGGCAGTCCCGGTGCTGGAATGACTCCGCCATCATTGCCATCAGCACCATTTATATAATTGGCTTCGCCAATGGGGGTAAAAATCTCCAGGCTCCAGCCGTGACAATTGTCCGTCACCGTTGCAGGCGGTAAAAAGTTGATGGCCGTACATCCGGCGGTATTGCTGCCTCGCACGTTGGCACTCACAGTAAGTGGCTCCATCGTTAGCACGGGAGGTAAGGTATCCCGCACCCTGATGAGTTGCAGGTTATCCCCTCCGTGAACGTCTTCGAGGATAATCTGACCTGTGCACCAGTTGATGACCGTCCAGGTGCGCAAAATGGTAAAAGACCCGCCGCAACTGCTGAAGAAGAGGTCGCTGTGTGTCACAGTGTATGGACAGTTATTACCGAGGGCCACATCCGGCACGCCCGAACCAGTAGTTGCGAGGCTATCCGTGAGCTGTGTGGCATTGATAACATTTGGAAAAGCGCTGTAAATATCGCACTGCCAAAGGGTATCTTTCGGGAAGGCTGGCAGGTCGGTCAACTCCATCGTCAGTGTTTGAAGACAGGGGGCCGAGTAGTTATTCTGATTGTCATAAGCCACGAATGTACGGCGGATGATGACGCTCTCGCAGGGGTCTTCGTCTTCCACCTCCAGATTCACCAAAACAACCGTTGGATTTAGGTCGCAGTTATCCACTGCTATTGCGAAAGGTACTGAATCCAGCTCCTGAAAACAGGGTATTGTAAAATCGGTGCAGGTGATTTCCGGCGCCAGATGGTCTTCAATCAGGATGTTCCCCCAACAGGAATTTCCCGAAGGGATATGCGTCACGGTCACGGTGAGCACTTCGCCGGTATAGGCTCCCGTTACGGGATTCTCCACCACCAACCCTGCCTCATCCGCAATGTCTATCCCATAATCTTCGGCAGGGCCTGAATAGTCTTCGAGCAAGTCATCGGGGGAAATGAGCGCCTCGCAATTGCCGTCGAGCGACTTTTGTATTAAATCGTTGCATGCCAAAACTGTATCTATGGAAATCTCAGGATTGAACCAATTACCATCCACCTCAGCCGCCAACGGATGGCACCATGCTAAAAGACACAGCATGGTAATGCTCATGTTCATGGATTGGTTAAAAAATTTCATGGCGTAAAATATCCAGGGTTAAATTTACATGTACGTCATCGTACAAGCCTGGTTTTTAGAACCGCTTCGATAGGTTCCTCTTTTGCGCAACCGGTCAATGGAAACGAGGTGATACTGGTAAATATGCCGGACGTGCTCTCCACACACGGATGAAATATCATCCGCCATTACTAATCATAAAAGCCGGGCTTAATAATTTTCTGAATGGCTGTAAGAAAAAACGAATTTCAAGAAGCCAAGTTACAAAACCGGGGGGGCAGGAGCAAACATTTTGAATGGGCATGTGGAAGTTAGGCATTCCCAACATGTGCAGCATACACCAAAAAGTGTAAAAACCTTGCCAGAACTGTCTAGCAAGGTTTTGATTTCAACTCGTATTTTGCCCGGCACGGGCAATAGTCATTTATTTCAAAATAGTGACGTCGCCTCTGATAATATCACCATTGGCGATGTTAAGCCGCAGGACATAATAATAGGTAGCCTGCGGCAAATCTTTCCCGCTATCGTTGGTACCCTTCCAATCGTTCAGATAGGGCTTAGCCTGAAATACTATGTCTCCCCAACGGTTGAAAATGATGATTTCATTGTCTGGAAATTCTGACGATGGATTATTGAGTAAAATGTCAAAGACCAGCTCGTCGTTCAGGCCGTCGCCATTCGGGGTGATGCCGTTGGGTACTTCGTCGCAACCCACATCGCTGTCGTTAGCCTCCACCACGATTTTGGCAGACGCCGTATCGCAAAGTTCAGGGCAACCCACGCTGCATATTTCATAATCAAAATCTATGGTGCCGGCAAAACAACGCTCACGGGCAAATAGCATGTCACCGCCCGCCGGGATTAGTGTTCCGCCGAAAACTGAAGATGAAAGGATACTCAGGTCAACGCCTTTGCTGCCAAAGTGGTCGTTGGCGAGCAGGTTCAGGGTAATGGTATCGGTGGCCTGCGGCCCAAGATTCACAAGGTCGGCAAATGCCAATGGCACAGACTGGTCCACCTGAACAAAACTGGTGTCGGAGGAATAATCCACACAATGTCCGATGGACAGTGTCCAGACGAAGTAGTTATCGCCGGGCGTGAGGCCCGTGGCCAAAGTGGTAGCCGCTGTATCGAATTCTATAATGGCGCCCGAAGTAGTGGTCCAAAGTCCGGTAGCGCCAACAGGCAGGTTGCCGAGCAACATGGCTTCATCGGAGCAAGGGTCGCCGTCCAACGTGACGCTCGCCGGTTCGCTGTCAGCAACGGTGGTGACTTCGATTTCGTCGGAATTCGTGCAGTTATTGCTGCCGTCGAATACCGTGAGTGTATAAACGCCGGGGCCATTTACCTCCACCGTCAGACCGTTGCCAATAACAGTAGCGTTGGTATCGGTCCAAGTATAGGTTATTTGGCTTCCGGTGCTGCCTGTGCCGGTCAGTGTCAACAAATTGTCGAGGCAGCCAAAGCCAGCATCCGGGCCGGCATTAGCATTTGGCAACTGCGCAATACTGACAACTTCCGCTGTATCCGTAGCGTCGCAACCGTTTACATCGGAAACAACGGTGAGCAGGTATTGGCCGGGGCCTACCGTGATGTCCACATTATGAATGTCCCCAACATCAATGCTGCCGGTAATGGCCGACCATGTGAGGCTGGTGCCGGTCAGTGTAGATTGAGCGGCGCTCAAATTGCCGAGCGTGTCTATGCAATCGGTAAAATCATCGCTTCCGGCATTGGCGGCAGGAGAAATTGTATCCTGCCCAATGACCACCAAATCGGCCTTCTTGCACCCGTTAATATTGGAAGTAACGGTGAGGATAAAAGTACCTGGTTGGGAAATGGTGGGGTTGAATGAATTGGGGTTCACGATATTCAAGCCACCCGGGATGGAGGTCCAGGCAGCCGTCACATTGTTCGGTTGGGAACTGCCATTCAGCACCAGGGTTTCCATGGCACAAGTCAGGGTGCTGTCGTTGCCGGCATTGGCGGGTGGCGGCTGTGTATCATCCAGCACCATCACTGTGTCTTTGTGCAAACAACCGGTGAGTGTATCAAGCACCGTCATGATGTACTGCCCTGTGCAAGTCACTTTGGGGGTGGCAGAGTTGGCATTTTGAATGCAATTCAAAAATGGCCCCGACCATTGAATCACCAGATTCGGATTGCTGGTATCAATAGTACCTTGCAGCGTCACTTCTGTTAGTATGCAGGTTTTAGACTGGTCATCACCTGCATTAGCTACCGGAGGCGTGGTCCAGTCTTGTACTTCCACGAACACAGAATCCTGGCAACCATTCTGTGTGTTGGTCACTATAAATTTATAGGTACCCGGTGCTGTCACCGTCGCAGCCAGTGTGCCAGAGAGCAGCATGCCATTTTCATCAAACCATTGTTGGTCGAAGCCCAAACCAAAGGAAGACCCCGTAGCATCCAAAACAGCTTCGGCATCGGCGCAGGAAATGGGGCCATCGGCAGCCGCTATCACCGCCGGCGGGGTTTTATTTTCATTGATGGCAACTTCGGAGAAAGCCTGGCAACCATTGGCGTTGTCGGTCACTTGAAGGGTATAAGTGGCGGCGGCATTCACCACAGGGGTCAGCGTGCCCTGGCCGGATAGAATATTGCCGCCAGGCGTAAAACTCCAGTTGTAATTGTAGCTGCCGCTTCCAGATAGTACCACTCCGTCTAACTGTACTGCATCTATGGCACAGGAGATTGTTTTATTGCTCCCGGCATCAATGGAAGGCTTGAGCGTATCGCCCATGACTTCCACGAAATCAACAGCGGTACAGCCATTCGCTGTGTCGGTAACTACGAGCTGATAGGTCCCCGGCGCACAAATGGTGGTAGATAGCGAGGTGGTGTCGCCACAAATCTCACCAGTCACCATGACCGACCAGTCATATTTGATATCAAGCCCTATGCTCGACCCAAAGCCACTCACGGGAACCGATGGGTCGTTGCAACCAATGGCAGTATCGGCACCGGCAAAAGCTATGGGTAATGCCGCATCGGCATCCACGAAAACACTGTCGGTGGCGGAGCAGCCTGTGGCAGATACCGACAAAGTCAGGTAGTACATGGCTGAGGTGGTCACCAATGGCGTGAGGTAGTGCTCGGTACCCGGCACTATGTTTCCGCCGGTGCCTGCCGTCCATTGAACGTCGAAGCCAAAGGAAGACAAAGTGCCGTCAAGCTCGACGGTATCCGCTGAACAGGTGAGCAATGGTTCCGCTCCACTGTTGGCGTTTACAAAGGGAACCTGAGGTGCGGCAATACAAACTATATCCGTCGCCACACATCCTGTGCTGGCATTTGTCACCGTGAGTTGATAACACGAGCCGCCGATAATTACCGGGTTCATTTTATTTCCTTCGCCCGGCAGAACGAGGCCCCCGCCAGAGACGCCTTGCCATAAATAGGTGATATCCGGCCCGGACGATGAGCCAGAACCATTGAGGGTCAAAAAGAAATTGCCGCAGGCAAATGTAGTATCAGGCCCGGCATCGGCTATGGTCACATTGGCGGTGTATCCCACCGTGAATATGTCTTTTAAAAACAGGCCGGGGTTCTGCGCATCAGTGATAGTCACGAAATAATTACCTACACTGAGGCCCGTTTGGTCTTGCGATGTAGGCACTACCCCTGCTCCGGACCATTGGTACAGATAGTTGCCGGAACCGCCCGATACGGTGATGTCAATCGCACCAGTTGGGTCAGAAGGGCACTCGACATCAGTGATTTGATAATCGGGCAATGCCAGCGAAGCACTGACGCAAACCGAGCCTTGCCCGGCGGTCATGCCGAGGTTCGAATCGCCGGTGGTGGCAGTGGTCACTTCTATGAGGGCGGGAAAATCGGAGATGCCCACAGCGCTGCAATCGCCAGAACTGCCCACCACATTGAAACAAACCTGAAAAATACTGGCACCATCGGGTACACTGGTGCCCAAAACCTGATTGCTCGCACTCCAGTCTATGATGAGCTGGCCGTTTGAGGTGAGTAAAATATTATCGTCGTAGCTGGCCGTGGTGAAATTCAAAAGGTTGCCAGTGGGTAAAATGGTGTCGTATTGCAAGATTGCTGGATTCCAGTTCATGGAAAACTGGAGATTAGTCAACTGGATAAAATTCTCCACCGTCACGTCGAGGCAGACCTGGCTGTTTGTGCCGGTAATAACTTCGGGCAGCGAGGTCACAAAACTCAACGGGTTCAGGGTGCAAACCTGCCCCGGCTGGCCGTTTAGCCCCACATTGGTGCCACTTGAAAGGGCCGTCTCAATGTTGATGAAATAGGGGATGTCGGAGAACCACACCGAGGTGCAATCGCCGGGGTCACCCAACATTTTAAAGCATAAAGTGAAAATGCTGGTACCGTCGGGCACGGTTGTGCCCGCACCGTTCGCCCATTCCACGCCCAATACGCCAAGCGTCTGAGACTGGTCCTCGTAAAAATTGGCAGCGTCGAGTCCGGCCAGGTTGAAGCCCTGAACGCCGAGGTATTGCAGCACATTTGGCTCCCAACTCACCGAGTAAAGCATGCTCGTTATTTCATCGAAATCCTGCACGGTAAAGCTGATGCAGACAGTATCTCCGGGATTGGCGTCCGCGGAAGAGGCGACAATCGTCGGGCCAGTGAGCTGGCAAATGGACACAAAACCGTTGTTGTTGTTGATGCCTATATTTTCAACCGGAGGGCCAAACTGCTCTACATAAATTGGATTGACAATGGCAATATTGGTGTTTGAACCACCCGGCCCAACGGCCTTGAAATGCAGCCGCATCAAAATGAAATTATTACTCAGCGAACAAGATGGCCCAAGCGAAGTCCAATTAACTTTCACCAAACCGGGCGTTGTGACGTTCACTGCGGTAGCGAAGGAAAAGCAGCCTCCTGATTGCGGATAGCTCACTTTAGGGTTTTCCAACTGAATCACAGAATTGTTCCATTGGAGGTTGAATTGCAGCTTAGTGATATTGCTATAATTGGACACCCGGACATCTACGGTGAAGCTCTCGCCGGGGCAGATGTTCTTGTCATCAACGTTCAAGGTGATGCCATTGGGGTTAAAACAATTGACCGTTACGTTCCCCTGCTGCTGAAGCAGACCGATATCGGTGCCGGCAGAACCAGTAATTTGGTTTATCACCTCTACGGGGCTGGGGGTATCCGAAATATAAACTGATGAGTTTTGGCCACAGGCCCCGATTACTTTAAAGCAAACCTGTAATATTTGGGTGCCATCTGCCAGCGATTGAGTTTGATTGTCGAATGGAAACCATAATGCCGTAAGAATTCCACTACCAGCCTGAGCTGTTCCGATGCTAGCACTGGTAAAAAAAGGAAGGTTCATCGGGTTAGCGGATTGGAACTCCAAAACGGAGCTGTCCCAATTGATGGAAAACTGGAAAGCCAAAATATTGTCAAAATCCTCCACATTGAAATCGAGGCAAACAATGTCGCCGGTAAACCCATCCGCAGAAGAAATATTGATGGTTAATGGAGCCGTACATACAGAGACAAAGCCAGCATTTATAAACTCGCCAATGTCGTTGCAGTTGGCATTGAGGCGGGTAACGTATCGTTCCAGCGGGTCATCGGTAATCTCGATGGGAGTGTGGTTGCCACAAATACCCGTGGCGAAGAAACACACACTGAACAACACTACATTGTCTGACAATGTGATGCCGGAAGTGGCCGTGGCGCAAGGCTGTCCATTCGACCAATCGAGGGTAAGTATTCCCATGCCAGACTGACTGGTGCCGAAATCGCTGATGCCCAATCCCGTCACACTTGGGTTGATGTTAGTGATGCTCTGATATGCGAGCACGCCCGCATCCCAATTGATGGAAAACCGGACGCCGATGATGTCGGTAAAATCCTCCACCGTCACGTCCAGGCAAACCAGTTCGCCCTGGTTGGCCATTATTTGTTGTGGTGAAAAAGTAAAAGTAGGTTGCGCATAGGCGCGCTGAAATGCGATTGAACTGCACAAGAGCAGCAGGAGGAATATTCTTCTCATGGTGTAATTTATTTTTGGGACGGTAATAATGTTGTGTAATCGGGTCATGCTTTGATGTTAAAAATCCTTAGAGCTTGCCTTTCAACCAGAAACCTTAAATCAACTCCTGCTCCCCTATTTTTCGAGGGAATAAGAAATGTTGATTTCATGCGACCCCCCGGTGTATGGGCCGAAACTGCTGAATGAATAATCGAAACCATAGCCGACTTTGAGTGTGTTGCTGAAGCCAGCGTTTTCGCCCAATACCACCCCTGCTTCCAGATGAATAGCATTGGAAGTGGCTCCACCGGCGCCAATCCAGAAGTTTTGCGCCATCTGGTAACGAAGATTGAAATCTAAGTTTACCGGAGCATTGGGGGCGTATTTTACCCAAAGCGAAGGCTCCAGAAATCCATCATCCCTCAAAAATTTATACAGCCCCAACATGCCGTAAAAGTGTTGAACCCGCTGGGTAAGGAATTCGCCATTTCCCGTCTGATACGTAAGGTCAAGCCCAATGACCTGCGGCACGGAAATCCCGCCATAAACGTAGTCATTGTCGAAAATTCCACCATCGAGCAAGGTGTATGCAAAAACCCCTACCCCGACGTCGGGAAAAATCTTGTTATAATTTTCTGCTCCAAGGATGTCATTGTCGTCGTGGAGGCGGATTTCGGAGGCATTCACACGGTATTGCACGGCGCCAAAACTCAACCCGGCGGAGATGCCACCGTAATAGGCGTCGTCAGTGAGCAGGCCGCCGATGCGGCCATACAGGCCGGTAAATCCAGTAGGCCCGGTTTGGTCATTGATGAGGTAGCCACCGGCAAGAAGGTTCACCTGGCTGCCATTGTCAAAAAGCAAATCACCCCGCAAAACGGAGGTGGTTGGGGCATTTTTGATGCCCTGCCACTGTGCGCGGTGGGAAGCCCCAAACGACAGGTTATTTTTGAAAGCCAAAAAATCAGACCCAATGGCGGCTGGGTTGATGATGGTTTGGTTCTCCCGGTATTGTGTAAAAAGGGAAAGTTGTTGTGCCAAGAGGCTGGAACTCACACCAATAAAAAGGCATGAGAGATACGTTTGTAATCTGTTCATGGGACATGCAATTTTTGTGGGGCCAAAGGTACAAAATTTCCTGACCTCACAACTTTTCACAAATGGAAAAAATCTATTTATGCAAAAAATCATTCACAGGCATAGGAAAGATTTTGAAAGGCAAAAAGTTGGAGTTAGCAAATCTGGTTCTCTTGCAAATATTACTTACTATCATTATGCCAAATCGAGAACAAAGGCAGCCGGCTCCGGCGGAATTTTGGAAACCTGCGCGTTTTCGGGGCTTTACAAATTGTTAGCTTTGCCGCCTGATACACAATCCTGATTCACACAAAATCAAGCGACATGCTGACTGCCATTTCGCCCATAGACGGGCGCTACGCCTCCAAAACAAAAGACCTCGCCGCTTACTTTTCCGAATTTGCGCTCATAAAATACCGGGTGCTGATAGAAATCAAATACTTCCGGGCACTTTGCCAACTTCCCCTACCTCAGTTGGCGGGCATCCCAGCCGCCGCTCTTGCCAAAATCGACGAGGTGGCTTCCGGCTTTAGCCTCGAAGATGCCGGGCGCATCAAGACCATCGAAAAAACCACCAACCACGACGTGAAAGCCGTGGAGTATTTTTTGAAAGAGGAGTTTGATAAAATGGGGCTTGGGCCTTTTAAGGAGTTCATCCATTTCGGCCTCACCTCACAGGACATCAACAACACGGCCACGCCGCTCTCGCTGAACGACGCCATCGAAGCGGTGTACCTGCCAGCATTTTCGACACTCCGCGACCATCTCGCTACACTCACCCAGAATTGGGCGGACATCCCCATGCTGGCCCGCACCCACGGGCAGCCTGCCTCCCCTACCCGCCTCGGCAAAGAATTTATGGTGTTCGTGGAGCGGTTAGATGTGCAGTTAGCGCAGCTTAAGAGCTTACCATTCAGCGCAAAATTCGGTGGTGCCACGGGCAACCTGAATGCACATCATGTGGCCTATCCCACCATTGACTGGAAGGCTTTCGCCAATGATTTTGTAAAAAACAAACTTGGCCTCGAACGCTCGCAGTTCACCACACAGATTGAGCATTACGACAACCTCGCTGCCATTTTCCACGCCCTCAGCCGTATCAACACCATCTTCATGGACCTGTGCCGGGACCTTTGGACTTACGTGTCCATGGAATACTTCCGGCAAAAAGTGGTGAAAGGGGAAACCGGCTCCTCCGCCATGCCGCACAAGGTGAACCCCATTGATTTTGAAAACGCCGAAGGAAACCTCGGCATGGCCAACGCCATTTTCGGGCACTTAGCTGCCAAGCTCCCCATGTCCCGCCTTCAACGCGACCTCACCGACAGCACGGTATTGCGCAACATCGGCGTGCCGATGGGCCACACGCTCATCGCATTCCAATCCATCGAAAAGGGCCTCGGCAAGCTGCTGCTCAATCCTGCCAAAATCAAGCAAGACTTGGAAAACAACTGGATGGTGGTGGCCGAAGCCATTCAAAGCATCCTGCGAAGGGAAGGTTTTGAAAAACCGTACGAGACGCTGCTCACACTGACCCGCGGAAAAGCCTCCGTGACCAAAGACGACATCCACCGTTTCATCGAGGGGCTGGCGGTCAGCGAGGCGGTGAAAGCGGAGTTGAAGAAAATTTCACCGCATAATTACACGGGGGTGTAAAATCAACACCGGCAGGGTTCTCAACCCTGCCGGCGTTTGGCCGGGCTTCTTCTGTAAAAAAGTGGTGTTAGCCCTCCGAGTGCTAACAAAACTGGCTTTTTATCTCGTTTGTGTGAATTGCCGAAATCATATAATTTTGATTGTTTTTGTTGGGTCACAGACCCGGCTTGGTGGCGGACATTGGTGCAACAATGCTCCGCTTTTTTTACAGCCGCACCTGTGACGGGTGAATGGAATAAAGATAAGCCGGGATTATGTTATACTGTCGAGCGTTAGGTTTTGTCCATCCCGGGTATTTGGCGCTGGCTTCACTGGCTTAGGGGTTTGGGGGCGAAGCCCCCAATATCCCCTCCCCCCGGCACCGCCGGAGGCGGCGCCGGGGC
>SCUG01000616.1 GCA_004297645.1 Saprospiraceae bacterium
GTTGACTGCCAGTTTTTGAATGTCGGTATTTTCTACCGACATCCAAAAACTAAAACCCTCGCTAACCCGGCACTTTTGTTTGTTGATAACCGGGGTTGCTCAAATGGCTAAAGTCGAGTTTAGAGCCTATGTCAAAACCCTTCCGGCATCTTCGTTTATTGCCCGTCATGGCGGTACCGCTTGCTGTGGCGGCTTATTCTACCTGGTACTGGCTTTTGAGCCGCGAGCAATTGGCGGCATGGTACAAAGGTATCTTTCCTTTTTTTTACAAAGCAGAGACCTGGGAATCTGCATTTTTTACCGAAGCCGTTAAATTAGCGGGAAACGGGTGGTGCTTAGCAGCACTCCTTGCAGCCATTGTTTGGTCGTATTTTATTTGGAAAACGCCTGCGCCAGACCTGCCGGAGATAGTTCTGAAGAAACAACCAGCTGCCGTATATGCGGGTATTGCGTTGGTTGGCGCTTTACTTTCCATGATTGCCAGCCAGCATTCAACCTATGCGACGGATGAAGTTTTTTCCGCCTTGAATTTTGCTGCTGTCCCTGTTTTTCAAACGCTTTCCTATTACTTGCTGCCCAATAACCATTTGCTGTTCAATAGCATAAATGGCTCGTTGTTCTTTTGGAGTGATGACCTCGTGCTGTCGGGAAGGATTATCTCCTTAGGTTGCTATGTGGCGGTACTTTGTTTTTCATGGCATTTCTTACAAAAATGGGTGGCATCTACTGGGCTAAGATTCCTGGTTTTACTGGTAGTAGCATTACAATTTCCAGTTTGGGGATTCTCCGGTCAGGCACGGGGTTATGAATTGGTACTGTTGTGCAGTTGCCTGAGTCTCGGCACTTTTTACGCTTATTTTACCACCGGGGCGAGGTATTTATTGCCACTGCATACGATATGCAATGTGGCTGGCATTCTGACCGTGCCGACTTACCTGTACTGGTGGATTGGGTTGATGTTCGCCTCATGCCTTCTTCAAATGACCGGGCGCCGCATAGACCGGCCCTATCTGCGGTCTTCCGTGACGGGCTTTGCGGCGTGCCTCATCCTGCACCTGCCGCTGCTATCGTTTTCGGGTTTAGCTGCACTTGCAGGGAACAAGTATGTGCAGCCGGGAAATGCCACCGTCTGGCATTTTCTGACCCACCTGAACGAGCATAAATATTTTAATGGCGTGTTTTCAGAGTGGTTTTGTACCGGTAGCTCAAGCGCTTGGATTGGCGCTGCATTTTTGCTGCTGCCTGCTTTGTTGTTCATTTATCCCCGAAAAGACCCGAAGCGCCGGGTACTGGGCGTCATCTATTTTTCCATGGCGATTGTATTTCTGGGCATGGCTGTTTTGATGTTGAAATTGCCTTTTTACCGGAATTTGATTGCACATGGCTACTTAGCATTATTGGCTATCGTAATTGCGTTAGCACCGGTATGCCGGTCAAAAGCACTGCGGATAAGTTTTGGTTTGGCGTTGATAACCTTTGCCGGTCATTCCGCTTACCGGAATTATCACTGGATGCCCGGCAACCTGTATTACTACGATGTCAGCGCTTATTTTAACAAAGTCAGTGAATTTAAAACTGACTTCAAACCTTCCAGCTCCATTTACTTAGATGATGATTGCTTTTACTGGTGGTATGTTTTACGAAAAAAATACCCCAACCGGGAACTATTGATTGAATTGAACAGGCCCCGTTTTAATCTGCAAGACTACTGCGTGATGCCTCGCGATTCATTACCGTTGGCCGGTACCGGCTTGTACCAATTAGTGGAAATTGGCAGTGAGCATCAAATTTTCGAAAAACGGAATTGAGCAGTTGGGCCAGGTAGCGCGCCGCTGGCGCAGGCGCTGAACGGGAGTCCAGCGCCTGCGTGCATCACCGCATCAACGTCACGCCCCCTTCTTTAAATACCTCGATTATTTGCCCGTCGCAGTTCTGTGCGCGGTAGGTCATGTACCAGACGAACACGGCGGGGTCCATGAGTTTGCCTTTTTGGCGGCCGTCCCAGCAGCCGTCCACATCGGTAGTTTCGAACATCTGGCCGCCCCAACGGTCGAAGATTTTCAGGCGGTATTCGAGCAGTTCCACCTTGGGGTTGATGTAGCCCCGGAAGCAGTCGTTGATGCCGTCGTTGTTGGGCGAAAAGGCGTTGGGCAGGTAAATCGGCGAGGCGGATTCGCCGTTGTCCAGCGTTACATTCACGGCCTTATCAATCGCTTCGCAATCGTTGGCCACCGAGAAACCGTACACGCCGGGGCTGCCCACCACCAGAAAGGGCTGTGTGGCGCCACCGGACTCCCATTGCCATGTGACCGGCGTAGTGCTGAACACGGAGGGTTCGAGGCGCAGGCTGTCGCCGCAAACGATAGTCTCGTCCTGCACTTCGACAATCATGGGCGGCACGACGGGAATCTGCACATTATTTTCAAAAATACAGTCGTTGGCGTCTTGCAGTAGCACCGTGTAGCTGCCGCCCGGCAGGCTGTCGAACACCGTGCCAGGCTGCCAGTTCTGGCCGTCGAGCGAGTAAGCATAAGGTGCCGAGGTGCCCTGAATGTTTTGCACTTCGATGGTTCCGGCGGTGTCGTTCCAGCATATTTCCTGCGCCGCCAAATCGAAGCTCACCGTTGGCGAAGCCAACACATTCACCCACACCACGCTGTCGCAGCCAAACTGGTTGGTCCAGGTAAAATACTGCTGGCTACCGGCGCTGAGTGGCACGCCGTTGTAAAATACCGTTTCGCCGGGGCAGGCTTGCAGGGTGGCCGCAGTGCTATCTACCGGCAACGGAGCCACTGCCACGATGGTCGTGTCTAAACACCCGTCCTGGTTAATATTGGTAAAAATGACCTGTTGCCCCGGGAAAATCATTTGCCCCTGGAACTCGAAAAAAGAATTCTCGCAGGCCACGGCATCTACGATTTGCACGCTATGCGGCAATTCAACGACCGTCGCTGTCACCATCGAGTCGCAGCCAATTTGATTGAAAAGGTTGAAAGTCTGCACATCGCCTGCCTGTAGGTATGCCCCTGCGTACAGCACGCTGTCGCCAAGGCAGGTGCCCAACTCCACCTCAGTAGTATCGGTTGGCGAAGCCAGCACGCTCACCGTGAGGATGCTGTCGCAGCCCTGCGCATTGGGGTAGGTGAAATCGGCAGACTGCCCCGCCGGAATGTTCACCCCGTCGAAGAGCACGCTGTCGCCCGCGCACGCA
>SCUG01000059.1 GCA_004297645.1 Saprospiraceae bacterium
CCTGGGTGCTCTGTGGCGGCGACCTGACTGGCCCGCAAAAGGTGTCAGAGCAATATCTTTTGGATGTGGAAAGAGAGGCCTTCCTGAGTTTGTGCGGCGAAAAGAAAACACTTGAACGCATTCAGCACATGCTCACCACCAACAAGCCTTTGAGAAATTAATTTTAAAACATCACCAAGCATGCAAGAAGCCTATATCGTAAAAGCATACAGAAGCGCCGTTGGCAAAGCCCACCGCGGTTCATTCAAAAACTTCCGCTCCGACGACCTTGCCGTAGAAGTCATTGAACATTTACTCAAAAACACACCGCAACTCGACCCAGCTATGGTGGACGATTGCATCGTGGGCTGCGCCAATCCGGAGGGAGAGCAGGGTCTTCAAATCGGCCGCTTGATTTCCATGCGGGTTCTCGGCAAATCTGTGCCTGGCATGACGGTGAACCGCTACTGTGCCTCTGGGTTGGAAACCATCTCCATTGCCGTGGCAAAAATAAAAGCCGGCATGGGGCAGTGCTTCATTGCCGGCGGCACCGAAAGCATGAGTATGATACCCCTGACAGGCTTCAGGCTGGCCCCGAATTACCAGGTGGCGAGCACCACGCCGGAGTATGTGACCGGCATGGGAAACACTGCCGAAGCAGTTGCCGTGAAATACAAAATCAGCCGGGAGGCTTCCGACGAGTTTTCGTTGAAGTCGCACCAAAAGGCAGCAGCGGCCATTGCCGCTGGCAAATTCAAAGATGAAATTGTGCCAGTAAAAGTCACGCAGGTTTACGTGGAAAACGACAAACGCAAGCAGAAGGAATTCATCATGGATACCGATGAAGGCGTGCGGCCCGATACCAGCCTTGAAGCTTTGGCCCGTTTGCGGCCAGCGTTTAAAAAGGATGGCGTGGTGACGGCCGGCAACTCCAGCCAAACTTCTGATGGTGCATCGTTTGTTCTGGTGATGAGTGAATCTTTGGTGAAACAACTTAACCTCACCCCGATTGCCCGCCTCGTGTCGTGCTCGGTGGCAGGGGTGGAGCCGCTTTACATGGGCATTGGCCCCTGTGCTGCCATCCCCAAAGCCTTGCAACAAGGCGGATTGAAACTTGGCGACATTGATTTGATAGAACTCAACGAAGCTTTTGCTTCTCAGTCGCTCGCGGTAATTCAGGAGACCCACCTCAATCCTGACATCGTAAACGTGAACGGAGGAGCCATAGCGATGGGGCACCCGCTGGGCTGCACCGGAGCGAAACTCTCCACGCAAATGTTCAATGAATTGCGACGGCGCAAGAAAAAATATGGCATCGTCACGGCCTGCGTCGGCGGCGGGCAGGGTATCGCCGGGGTTTGGGAGTTGTTGAACTGACCAGACCTACCTCCCTGCATTTTCATCTCCGAACGAAATCCCGATATTCCTCGCCATTTTTATCAGGTAGTGGTCCTGATGAAGGTAGTTGTACTCTTTGACAGCCTCGCTGATTTTTACACTGCCAATTCGATTGTTGGTGAAAGTCACCATCGTCCCAAACTCGCCACTTTTAATGAGTTGAAAAGCCTTTTCGCCCATGGCTGTTGCCAAAATGCGGTCGAAGGCGATGGGGGTACCGCCGCGTTGCACATGCCCAAGAATTGTAGTGCGAATCTGTGCCGGGCACCCGTTTTCCTCCAGCAGGCAACGCAGGTAGTTTCCGATACCTCCGAGTTTGATATGCGGGTCGCCGGATTCCCTGGCGGCCTGCCCGGCCACATCGCCGTTCATGGGTTTTGCGCCTTCGGCGATGACGATATTAGCGAAGCCTTTCTTTTTGTGGTAGCGCCGCTTGATTTCTTGCATGATGGTCTTGATGCTGAATGGGATTTCCGGAATCAGGCAAAGTTCGGCACCCCCGGCGATGGCGGTGTGCAAGGCAATCCAACCAGCGTCACGGCCCATGACTTCCATAATCATCACCCGATGATGGCTTTCGGCGGTGGTGACGAGTTTGTCAAAACTATCGGTGGCAATTTGCACTGCAGTGCTAAAGCCGAAGGTGAGGTCGGTGCACGAAAGGTCGTTGTCTATGGTTTTCGGTACGCCGATGATGTTCAGCCCCTTTTCGAAAAGTGCCTGTGAAATCTTCTGGCTGCCGTCGCCGCCTACGTTGACCACGGCGTCGAAGCCGAGGTCGCGGATATTTTGGATGAGTTCGTCCGACCGGTCCACGTTAGTCCAGGTGCCGTTTTCCTGCTGCATGGGGAACGCCAGCGGGTTGCCAATGTTGGTAGTTTTTATGATGGTGCCGCCTTTCACGTGGATGCCGGCCGTGCGCTGGCGGTTGAGTTTTATGACTTCCCGCGGTGTCTTCAGCACGCCGTTGAAAGCTTCGATGCTACCCCAAACCTCCCAGTTTCCGTCCGTTTTTGCTGCCTTCGCTATAGCCCGGATAACGGCGTTCAAACCGGGGCAGTCGCCGCCGCCGGTGGCAATTAAAATTTTTTTCATCGTGTATTTTTGTTTTTTAAACGGAGGCCAAGCTATTCAAAATTTCCGGTAATTTTGGCCAGAACTGAGAGGAAAAGAGGCTCATTGTCCGTTTCTTTACTTGCCCATTTTGGCAGAGTTCCAAAATTCAAAAAAGCCATGAGCCGAATAAAAATAATAAAATCGGACATCACCAAACTCCCGGTGGACGCCATCGTGAATGCTGCCAACAGCAGCCTGCTCGGTGGTGGCGGCGTGGATGGGGCGATACACAGCGCCGCCGGGCCGGAGTTGCTCGAAGAATGCCGCACCCTCGGCGGCTGCCCAACTGGCGAAGCCAGAATTACCAAAGGATACCGCTTGCCTGCGCACCACATCATCCACACGGTGGGGCCTGTCTGGAACCCGGCCCGGCCAGACGAAATGGACAGGTTGCTGGCCAATTGTTATCGAAATAGTTTGCAGGTGGCGGTAGAAAATGGGCTGAAAACTATCGCCATCCCCAACATCAGCACGGGGGTGTACCACTTTCCGAAAGACAGGGCAGCACGTATCGCTGCAAAAACCGTGGCGTCCTTTTTGGAAATTCACCCCACCATTGAAGCGGTGACCTTTGTTTGCTTTGACGATGAAAATTACAATCTTTACGCCCGCTTGCTCAACCATGATTGACAACTCTGGACTTTCAAATCCTCAAACCCATCACTTATGAAAATCGCAGTATTCCCAGGGTCGTTCGACCCCATCACCACTGGGCATGTAGATTTGGTGAACAGGGCCTTGCCCTTGTTCGATAAAGTCGTGGTGGCCGTGGGGGAAAATTCCCAAAAGACAACCTTGTTTTCGCTGGAACAACGGCTCGCCTGGTTGAAAAAAGTTTTCGAAGGAAAACCAAAAGTGGAGATTTCTCATTTCACGGGCCTGGCGGCACATTTCTGCACACAAACCAAGGCGAGATACCTTCTTCGCGGCCTGCGCAACGCCTCCGATTTCGACTATGAGAAAACCATCTCGCAGCTCAATTACATCGTGGGAGACTCTCTGGAAACGGTCTTTCTCATTAGTCAGCCGGCGTATTCGCACATCAGCTCCACCATCGTCCGGGAAATAATAAAGGGGGGAGGCGATGCCTCGCCTTTCGTGCCGGCCGAAGTTGTAATTCCTCCCATCCAATGATGTGTTCTGCTTTTTATAGCAATGGCGATTATTGTAAAATAGACCCTTCGCATGAAATACCCTTGGATACTCTTTGACGCCGACGATACTATCTTCGATTTCCACCGTTCTGCCCGGCATGCACTGGTTGCCACTATGCAGGATTTTGACATCGCACCCAAGCCAGAGTTCGTCACCGTTTACGAACAAATCAACTTAGAAATCTGGGCGGCATTCGAGCGGCAGGAAATCACAGCGGTAGAATTAAGGCGGACGCGTTTTGAAAAATTCTTAGATGCCATTGGAGAATACCGCGACCCCATGGCAATGAATACACGGTACCTCCGGCACTTGTCTGCCACGACTTTTTTGGTGGATGGCGCACGCTCTCTGGTGGAAGAATTGCTGGTAAAAGGTTCACGTCTCGGCCTCATCACCAATGGGCTGAAGGAAGTGCAGCGGCCCCGTATTTCCCGTGCAAAGCTGGAGGATAATTTTGAAGTGATTGTCGTTTCGGATGAAATCGGCGTATCAAAACCTCATGCCGGATTCTTCGGGCATGCCTTTGTTAAAATGGGCAGCCCCGGCAAAAAGGAAGTGCTCGTGGTGGGTGACAGTCTCAACTCAGACATTCAGGGCGGCAACAATTTCGGGCTTGACACCTGTTGGTTCAATCCCGGCAAAACCTCCAACATCACGGAGCATCATCCGACCTACGAAATTGAAAAACTGCACGAGTTAATCAGCCTGGTTCATCAGTGACCAAATTCACTTTTCCGGCGGCACCTTTTTTCTACCTTTGCCTTCCTTTTAAAAACGCCCTAATCGAATCATTCAAAACTTAAAATAATTATGGCAAACGCATTTTTCAAGGTACCGGTAGCAGCCAACGAGCCGGTACTATCTTATGCTCCCGGCTCGCCGGAAAGAGCAGCCGTCAAAGCTGAACTGGCGGCTATGAAAGCCAAAACCACAAATGTTCCAATGACCATCGGCGGCCAAAAAATAATGGGCGATGGGAAAATAGCCATGCGCCCGCCCCACGAACTAAAACATACGTTGGGTTATCACGGGAAAGCCGGTGCGGCGCTGGTGATGCAGGCAATCGGTGCAGCCCTCGCTGCCAAACCAGCCTGGGAAAACATGGCCTGGCAAGACCGGGCTGCCATCTTCCTCAAAGCCGCAGATTTGCTGGCCGGCCCGTACCGCGCCCACATGAACGCCGCCACTATGCTCGGCCAGTCCAAGAATGTATTCCAGGCAGAGATAGATTGTGTGGCCGAGCTTTGTGACTTCTGGCGGTACAACGTGCAATTCATGACCGAAATCTATTCGCAACAGCCGGAGAGTTCGAAGGGTCTTTGGAACCGCATGGAATACCGGGCACTCGAAGGCTTCGTTTTTGCCCTCACGCCGTTCAATTTCACATCCATCGCCGGCAACTTGCCGGCCGCCCCGGCTCTCATGGGCAACACCGTAGTTTGGAAACCATCGGAAACGCAGATATACTCCGCCGCCATCATCATGGAGATTTTCGAAGAGGCCGGATTACCGGCAGGAGTCATCAACCTCGTCTTTCCGAGTGGGCCTGTCGCCGGTGAAGTGATTTTCTCGCATCCGCAGTTCGCAGGACTCCATTTCACGGGAAGCAGTGCCGTATTCAAGCAAATCTGGAAAACCATCGGCAGCAATATTGCCAATTATAAATCTTATCCGCGCATCGTCGGGGAGACCGGCGGCAAGGACTTCGTCATCGCGCACCCCAGCGCCAATGCGAAACAAGTGGCCACTGCGCTGAGCCGGGGCGCCTTTGAATACCAGGGGCAAAAATGTTCTGCTGCTTCAAGGGCTTACATTCCCGATTCATTATGGCCCGATGTGAAACGCTTTTTGCAGGAAGACCTGAATAGCATGAAAATGGGTTCGCCGGAGGATTTCACCAATTTCATCAATGCCGTCATTGACGAAAAAGCATTCGATAGCATCACTGGCTACATTGCCGCTGCTAAAAAAGACAGCTCGGTCGAAATTATCGCCGGCGGTAATTACAGCAAAGAGGACGGTTACTTCATCGAGCCAACGGTAATAGTGGCAAAAGACCCGAAATACCGCACCATGTGCGAGGAGCTGTTTGGCCCGGTGCTCTCCATTTACGTGTACGACGGGGGCAAGTACGAGGAGGCGCTCGACTTGCTCGACCAGACTTCGCCTTATGCCCTGACAGGAGCCATTTTTTCAACGGATAGAAACGGGGTGAAGCTGGCAGAGGAAAAACTTCGCAACGCAGCCGGCAACTTTTACATCAACGACAAACCCACCGGGGCGGTGGTTGGCCAACAGCCTTTTGGCGGCGCACGGGCCTCAGGTACTAACGACAAAGCAGGCTCCGTCTGGAACTTGCTCCGCTGGGTGTCGCCACGTACCATAAAAGAAACTTTCGTGGCACCGATGGATTACCGCTATCCATTCATGGCGGAGAAATGAGGCAATGTGAAATGATAGCCGGTTACTTTTAATGGATAGGCGTGAGATTGGAAAACTGCTTGCGTCTTGACAGGCCAACAATAGTGTCTTTACACCTCCTCCAGCACCACGAATTTCTTTTCCAGTGGGTGCAGGTTTTCGAACAATTGTTTAAAAAAAACCTCGCCATAGCGCAGGTAGAAAGGTAGAAAATTGTCGTGGCGTTCCTGCAATCCGTTGCCGGGAAATAGTTTTTCCTTCAGACTTCTGATTTGTTGCAAGGCGTTGTCGTGTTTTTGCTTTTCAGCACGGGTGAGCCGTGTTTCCAGCGCACTCAGGCTGTTGGACACTCTGGCGTGCTCGGCCAATACGGCTTTGACGAGCGAGGCATCCACGGCCTTCGTTTTTTCGGCAATGGCCTGGAAGATGGCTTCGAGTTGCTGTTTTTCTGCCGGCAATTGAAACTCAGAAGCTGCATTTTTGTGCAAATAATTTTTAATCAGCGTCTCCGTGTTCTCCCATAATTCCTCTGGTTCAAGCCCCAGTTTATGCATGCGTTTAGCGGAGCCGCCATCCATCCAAAGAGCGGAATTGCGGCGGATGAGCATGGGGAAATTGAGGCCGAAATGCTCGAACTGTGATTTGCGTTCCAGCCAATAGGCCAGCTCGCCGCCGCCGCCGATGTAGGCGAGGTTGGGGAGAATTAGTTCCTGGAACAAAGGCCGCATGATGACGTTCGGACTGAATCGCTCCGGGTGCCGGTCTATTTCCTCCTCCATTTCTTTCTTGTTAAAAGACAGGCTGGTATTCAGCACCTGGTATCTTCCGTCTTCAAATACGATGCGCTCACGAAGCTGCTCCTGCAAGTAGAAAAAGTTAATTTCCCGTGGCACGGCCTGCGAGGGATACCCCGCCTTTGCCAATTGCCCGATGGTTTCCATGACCAAATGGTGGGAGCTTTGCTCGAATATTTCAGCTTTAATGATGGGCTTCAAAAGCTGTTTCAATGCCGGATGGTACATGTTGAGCACCACCAATCCCTGCTCTTTGAATAGCTCCCCGACAAAATCGCAAACGGCGTCGCCGTACAATTCATGTTGCGTGTGGGTACGCTCGATGAGGTCGTAAATGTGTGTGGCATTTTCGTTGGTACCCAAAATATCTTTTAATTCGGTGAGCACGGGCTGTAGGCTGCTCGTTTTCATCAGCCCCACTGCGCCTGATTCCCGGCTCTCCCAAATCAGTGTTTTATCGAAAAGGTGGAGGTGGTTCACCTCCGCAAAATCATGGTCTTCGCCTCCCGTAATGAAAACCGGGACGAACTTGTAGCCGGGATAGCTTTGGCGCAATGTCTCCGCCAAATTTATCGCTGATACGATTTTGAAAATGTAATACAGTGGCCCTGTGAAAAGGCAGGGTTGGTGCGCA
>SCUG01000617.1 GCA_004297645.1 Saprospiraceae bacterium
AATCCGGGGTGGGAGCCATCATCGAAGAAACGGGCGTCCCCATCCACACCGACGCCAAACTAATGGCACTGAAATTCCAGCTCGACCCACTCAACTGCGCCCTCAACGGCGGCGAAGACTATGAACTGCTGTTCACCATAAACCCCAGGGATATTGATAAAATCCGCCTGCTGCCCGACCTCTACATCATGGGCGAAATCACCGAAGCCAGCGAAGGCGTCAAGCTCCATACCTCCGGCGGCAAAATCCACGATTTGTTCGCCCTGGGATGGAAACATTTTTAGGGGAGAGGTATGGCTACTCTGGCTGAGCTGCCAGAATCGCAACTTCCTGTGGTTTCGAGTTAACTCGAATTGCATCTTCTCTCATTTTAAAACGAAAAGAGCACATCTCTTTTTGGTGATGTCAACTCATGCCTGACTCCCGACGCTGAGAGACGCTGAGAGACGCTGATTCCTTATAATTTCACGTTGAATGCGGCATAAAAATCATAAAAAATCAGCGTCTCTCAGCGTCGAAAAATTATACTGAATTTGACACAACTCTCTTTTATGTAAATTTGCATTTCAACCGCAAAATTACATAGACCATGATTCCACGCCTGCTTTCCCAAAGCGTCCGGGAGCTTGAGAAGTTTTTCCCGGTCATTTACATCGGAGGTCCGAGGCAGTCGGGCAAAACTACCTTGCTAAAGCATTTGTACGGGGAGTTGCCCTATGCCAGCTTAGAAAATCCCGATACCGTGCTGTTGGCGGAGCACGATCCACGCAGGTTCTTGGAATCTTTCCCCAAGGGGGCTGTTTTGGACGAGGCCCAACGGGTGCCGCACCTTTTCTCCTACTTGCAGGGAATGGTGGATGCCAACAAGGATTTACGATTCATTCTGTCTGGCTCTCAGAATTTCCTGCTGATGGAAAACATTACCCAATCACTTGCAGGGAGGGTGGGCATTCTGACCCTGCTTCCCTTTGGACTGGAGGAATTGCCGGAGGAGATTTCAGCCCCGCTTTCACCCGAACAATGGGCGTGGCAGGGGGGCTATCCGGTTTTATACGACCGGGGCACGCCACCCGGCTTAGTCTTCGGGAATTATCTGGAAACCTACCTGCAACGGGACGTCCGGCTCTTGCAGAATGTGGGAGATTTGAACAGTTTCAACCGGTTTTTGCGCTTGTGCGCAGGCCGGGCCGGTCAATTGCTGAATATAAGTGCATTGGCAAAAGACGCAGATATTTCAGTGAACACCGCCAAAGCATGGCTATCCGTTTTGGAAGCTTCCTGGGTGGTTTTTTTCCTAAAACCCTACCACGGCAACTTCAACAAGCGGCTCATCAAAAGCCCGAAAATGTATTTTTTTGATACCGGGCTGCTTTCCTATTTGCTGGGCATAGCCGCCGTAGAGCAATTGGATACCCATTATTTATACGGCAACATTCTGGAAAATATGTTGCTGGCTGAACTGTACAAAAAGAGAAGCCACCGGGGGGCCAATCCCCCGTTTTGGTTTTTGCGCGACAGCAACGGCAATGAAGTGGATTTGCTCATCAAGGAAGGCGACGTATTGAAAGCAGTGGAACTTAAAGCCGCGAAAACTTTTAATACCCGGCATTTTTCTGCACTGGCAATCTGGCAAAAAGCAGCGGGGATTTCCGTTGACAATTCTTATGTCATCTACCTCGGCCAGCAGGAATTCCAGACCGAACACGGTAAGTTGCTGCCGTGGCGCAAGGCCCTCGCCGGGGCAGATTTTTAACCCCCACTCACTCCCGCACCTTCCCACTAAACACGCTCACTTTGGAATTGAACGGATTGCCCGACGAGCGGCGGAACGAGACTACCTGCCCGCAGTGCCAGATGGCGTCAGCGATGGGGCCGTTGAGTTGATTCCAGAAGGGAAATTCCGACGAACTATCCCCATTTTGAAAGACGATTTTGCAATCCTCCAATTTCACGGCGCCCGACTTGAGCAGGTTGCTGGCCGTTTTCAAGTTTTCCAAGGTGGCTTTTCTCTTTTCTTCAAAGCTCAAAGCGGGCTGCGCTGCTTCCGAATCGCGGACGTTGGGTTCCCGCTTGGTGGCGTTGACAATCATCTCCGACAGACCCAGAATGTGGTCTATCGTTTCTTCGGAGGTTCTGGCTTCTGCGCTTGGCTTAAAGGCCAGGTCTTCGGGCCGTAAGCCTTCGGTAGCCCAATAATAGCGGAAGCCCAGCCCGTCAATCATGCGGGCGGCGACGGTCTCTGCCG
>SCUG01000060.1 GCA_004297645.1 Saprospiraceae bacterium
CGTTAGCGGCAAACAGAGAAGAAAAAATCAAACGAGACGTAGAAAAGAAAAAATCAAAAATTAACCATATCTTTTCACCAAACTCAATTACCATGAAACGGTTACTTACAGTTTTTGCACTATTTGTGGCTTTGCAAGCCACCCTGATTTCCCAATCCGAGACCCTCGTCAACAAGACCTGGGAACATGCCTTCGGCGCACCGAACGACTACGAATGGGCAAGCTCCATTCTCGACAACGCAGGAAACCTGATTACCACCGGACACACGACACTTGACGCAACGAACACGGAACTATTGTTGATAAAGCAAGACCCCGACGGGAACGTGCTTTGGCAACAGGCGTTCCAAGCAGCACAGAACACCAAAAACGGCGGCGTGGCGCTCGCCGTTGACGCAAACGACAACATCTACGTGGCCGGCGTGACCAGCACGACAGGAAGCCTGAACGACTTCAACTTCCTTGTCTTAAAGTATAACAGCAGCGGCACAAAAATCTGGCACCAGACCTTCAACGGAACGGGCAGCGGCACGGACGTCCAGACGGGCATAATCGCCAACAGTACAAGGGTTTACGTTTGTGGCACAAGCAAAGGCTCGACTACGAACATGGACTATTGGGCGCTGCGCCTGACCGCCTCCAACGGCAGCATCGAATGGCAAAAACGCTATGACTACGCAGGGCTGGACGACATCCCGGCAAACATGGCGGTGGACGCATCGGGCAACGTCGTGCTGACGGGTTCGAGCGCCGCCAGTGCCTTGAATTGGGAAGTTGCCACCGTTAAATACGGCTCCTCCAACGGCTCGCTGCTGAACGAGAACCGGGTGCCGAACGACGGCTCACTCGGTCTGACAAAACCTTCTGCCATTACTACGGACGGCTCAGGGAATTTTATCATTACGGGTATCAAGACAACCAACGGTACTGACTTCGACATACGCACCATAAAATTGTCGTCGAGCCTTGGCGTGGTCTGGGTGCAGGACTACGATAGCGGGGCGAAGGTGGACAGCGTTTCCGCCATTGTTTGCGATGCTTCGGGCGGAATCATTTTGACGGGCTGGAGCTCGACACAGCAAAGTGGCAGCGATATTCTGACGCTGAAATACAAAGCGGACGGCACTTTTGGCTGGGCGAGGAAGCGGACGGTGAACCCGCAGGACGTGCTTTCGAAAGGGAGGGCGGTCTCCATTGATGCCAACGAGAACATCATAATTGCAGGGGACTTGAAAGGCAGCATGGTTGTCATGCAATATGACCAAGCGGGTGAACTCGTATGGGAGAAAACCTTTTCCCCTCCTTCTGTCATCAGTATCCGACCGCTCAGTATTTCTCTCAATCAAAACGGGGAAATTTTCCTGACTTCAATTTCACGGGGTCAGAACGAAAAAACCTATCGAACAGCCAAACTGAACACTTTTGTTAGGGTCTATGACACGGAATACACGGCAGGAAACGAACCATCCCATGCGGCGCACGAAGCCATCGTCAACTTCGACCCCTCGGTTATCAACACTGACATCATCGAAGACCGTGATATTGTATTTGGTGATTTGGAGGATTTCATTTCCGGACCTGATTTAGTTTCGGACATCCGGGAAAAACTGAGGATTGACGAACGTGAAACCATAAAGACGATAAAAATCTACAAGCAAACGCCGCACGACGAGTGCGGGCTGTTCCACACCTCCCGCCTTGGAAGGGAGGTAAAAGTACCGCAGTTCTGGACTTCCCTCCTATTAATCCTCCCCGAAAGCGTAGACCTGTACCAAGCACTCGACAGCCTAAACAACCGGGCTTCCAGCGACCCGTTTTTCCCTATAATCCGGTATGCCGGAGCCAACCTTGCCGTGCAGTACGATGCCATCGTACCAAACGACGAGCACTACGAGACCAACCAGCCCAACCTTCACCCCACTACTGCCTTCCCTAACGGTCACATCAATGTGGAGGCGGCTTGGGCAGCTGGGGCGAAGGGGAACCCTTCGACAAGCATCGGCGTATTCGACACGGGCATTTTCTATAGCCATGAGGATTTCAGTACTGATGGGACGTTTAATGGTTCCAAGGTACTCGGCGGAAAGGACTACACGATGGACAACAATCCTCCAATCCAAAATTTCACTAATCCGGATGGAGACGGGCACGGGACAAGGTGTGCGGGCATAGCGGGGGCATACAGGAACAACGATGAGATAGGGATAGCGGGCATTGCCGGTGGCGACGTGGACGACGAGGGCAATACTGGGGTCAGCCTCTATGCCATGAAGGTGTTCCCTGGAAACGGGGCGTTCACCTACATCGATGCCATCGTCGAGGGCTTCGAGGACGGCACCAACGGTGAGTACCCATTGGACATCATGAGCAACAGTTGGTCCATCACGCCAAACGGCGCACTGAACAACTCGTACAGTATTGCGGAACTAAAAAAGGCTGTTCGTAACGCTTTCGACAATGGGATTACTGTGGTGTTTTCAAGAGGCAACAGTGGCAATGACGAGTTCTCTTACCCTGCCACTTATTATCCCGACTGGCAGACTGGCGATGACTGGGTCATCAGCGTTGGGGCGAGCAACGCCAACGGCACAAAGGCAAATTTCTCCAACTATGGGGCGCAACTTGACGTGATTGCCCCCGGCACCAGTGACATCGTTTTCACTACCGACAACGTGCAGGACGGCTACACCAATTTCAGCGGCACTTCAGCTTCTGCCCCTCACGTCGCTGGAGTTGCAGCACTGTTGATGGGTCACCACCAAACGCCGCTCGCTCCCGAAGACGTGGAGCACTTGATACAATACGGGGCAACCGACGTGGGCGCATCTGGTTACGACGAGCAGACAGGTTCAGGTCTGCTGAATGCAGGGAACACACTTGCCCTGCTCACCGAGCACAACTGCCGGGTGGTGCATTACGAGGCACAGCCCACCCAAGCCCCCATAAACATGGGCTACAACGTGCAGTGCGAGATGATTGGCGACTATGACATCTACCCCGCCGGGCACCAGTGGATGGACATTTGGAAATACACCGCCACCGTCAACCACAACCTGCCCCCGACAGCGGAAATCCTGAGCGACCCCGGCAAGCCTGGTTATTGGGTGCGCAACAGCGGCACAAATCTGTGGGGTGCGATAGTCGGAGGAAACCTCCTGCCCGAACCGAACGCAGCGTTCGACGGGACGCCCACAGAGCAATCGGCAACTTTGATTGGATACCATTACGGCATCCGCTTCGTTCCCGGCGAGCCGGTCATCGTGCCTTATTCCGCCAACCCCAACGGCAACTGCCCGGAAACGCCCACATTGGCTTATTCCCTGCTCATCTGCGACCCTGAATTTACGGCGACGGGTGAAATTGCACCTGGTTTGAACAGGTTCGAAGTATTCCCTAACCCGGCAACCAATGCGCTGAGCATCAGGTATGTTTTGTCGGAAACTTCGGATGTCCGGCTCAGTATATTCGATTTGCAGGGCAGGGTATTGACAGGGCTGAGACTTGGGGATAAAAGCCCCGGCGACTACGTTTTCCAGATGAACACCGGGCAACTCGCCACGGGCATGTACATATGCAAACTGGAAACAAACAAGGCGACCGTTCAACAAAAATTTGTAAAAGCGGAATAAGATGAAAGGGACAATCATTATTCCGCTAATGCTGGTGGCGGGGCTGCATAGCCCTGCCATCAGCCAAAACCCCTCTTTCCCCTGGGCGAAACAAATCACGGGAAAAGTGGTGGACACATGGGCGACCACAACTGACAACGATGGGAGCATTTATGTTACCGGCATATTTGAGGACAGCCTTGTGCTGGAGGGCAACGTCTTGTACACCTTCTCCTTTGACCCGATTATCGGCAATTATGACCTGTTTATTTCAAAGTTCAACCAGAATGGAGAATTGATGTGGATACAACAGGGGGGGGCATTATCGGAAGCAAGAGGTGTAGATATTTGCCATGACAACAAAGGAAATGTTTACGTAATTGGCAATACGTTGGATACCCTTATCACCATAACCAATGACACGATATTGGCACCGGGCGGCGATGCCTTGTTGCTGTTGAAATATCGCCCCGATGGGGAACTGGCATGGGTGAAACAGTCGCATGGAGGGTGGTCCTATGGCGAAGCCGTCACGACAGACGAGGAGGACAACGTCATTTCCGTCGGCATTACTATCAGCGAGACCATGTTCGAGGATATTGTTATTGAACCTGCAATAGACAACACTCTTTATGTTGCCAAACACGACAAGGAGGGCGAACTTTTATGGTTGAGAAAGGCGGAGGCGGAATTTGGCATTGATGGAGTCACCCAAGTGACAACAGACCACGAAGGCAATATCTATCTCACGGGGTCTTACCGGAAGAAACTGGTTTTTGGTAACCATACCGTAGAGGCGGTCTCGTGGAACTTGGGCGGTACTAGGGATGCCTTTATCGTCAAATACTCCCCAACTGGAGAGGCATTGTGGGCAAGAACGATAGGCGGCGTACATAATTGTTGGGGTATGTCAGTCACCACTGATGAAAGCGGAAATGTATATCTGGCAGGATTTGCATCCGGCACTACCGAAATTGGGGATTTAACTATGGATGACCTTAAAGATGAAATGTTTATCGTCAAGTATGACGAAGAAGGGGATATTGTATGGGCTAAGAGTTATGGAGAAGGAGGCGACCAAAGGATTTCGCACATTCAATATGCTAACAACAAATTGTACATTTCTGGTTTAGGAATTCCCAAAATAAACTTTGGCGACACCACTATCATCTCCCCCTACAATCAAGTAGTAATGGTATTAGCAAGGCTGGACAAGGACGGCAACCCGGAATGGATAACGCACATCAGCGACCACACCACTGGCGGCATCCGGGGGTTCGATGTCAGGGGCAACGAACTAGTATTTTGCGGCGCTTTCGGCAACAAGGTATTTATTGGGGACAGCCTGTTCGTGTGCGAAGAAAGTTTAAATTCCTTTGTTGGTAAGATGGTAGATAATGGAGTAACAAATACAGACGAGGAAAAAGGAGCTAATTCGCCTTTGATTGAAATGTTTCCCAATCCTTTCCACGACCAGTTAAATATCAATTTATTGAGTGGAACTCCGGAAATGGTTACCGTCAAAATAACCGACCTTCTCGGAAATACAATCCTGCTCTACTCAACTCACCCAAATCCATTCTTCATTGATGACCTTACCTCTTTATCTCCCGGATTTTATATAATCCACCTTTCAGCCGGAGGAGATAAAATAGCAAAAAAGATAATAAAACAATAAAACGCCACGAACAACGCACTCCCGACCATGCCGTCCAAGCCCCAACCCGCAAAAGCCAACGCAGGGCGGCACGGGCGGGAGTGCCAACGTTCGACGCAACCAAAAAAATAAAAACTAAAGATAAAAACCAACCCAAGACCAACCGAAAACGCAAACCAAGAAAGCCATTTCTCTATGAACGACCACAACATTCCATCAATCATCCAAGCTAACCGTAAAAACGCTTCGCCCCTGCCCAATATGTCTACATTCCAAATTTGGGAAACAATGTTGGAAAAATCCATTTGCGCTAAAAGCAGGGCTGGAATATTGGCCAGAAAATTCACACATCTGGTGGACGTGAACTTTAGGGAACAACACTCCCCATTGTTCTATGCCTGCGAATTGAACATCTCCAAAAGCTACCTAAGAAAAATCTGCAACAAAGCAATCGGTTTAGCCCCAAGCGATTACATTTATGCCCGGTTAATGCTCGAAGCAAGCACGCTGTTAAAAGGCCAGGACAAAACTGTAAAGGAAATTGGATTTGACTTGGGGTTTAAGTATCCGTCCCATTTTTCCAGGTTCTTCAAGGCGCAAAGTGGCTTGTCACCCGATGGTTACCAGATTTTGCACTTGAAAGCAGGATGATTCCCGAATTGTGCAACACTTGTCCCGAATTGTGCATGAAATGTCCCGAATCGTGCATTGCCCCGCACAAGAAAAGAACGGATATTTGCAGCATCAGCTTTTCAATAAATCTAAATGCCATGATAAGACGCTTTACCCTTCTCCTCTCCGTTTTCATGACAACGTTCGATGTTCATGGCCAATACGAGCCGATGGCAGTGGAAGGGGCGCATTGGGTGGTTTTTGACAAAGTCGCAGACAGCATCTACCACCACCTTCTAAAGATAGAAGGTGATACAACGGTCAATGGCGAAATGTACAAAAAAGTTTACCGACTGGAAATCCAGAGCAATGCCGCTCTGCCACAGGATTTTTTGCCCCCATATTATTACAATGGAGCGCCACAATTGGTGGGACTAATCAGGGACGGTGTACCAAGTGAGATTGTGTATGGCGTTTTTTTCACGACCCCGTTCAGTGAATGCAGCATTGGAGAGGAAGAACTCGTCCACGATTTTTCCCTCACCGCCGGGTCTTATTTGCCAGGGTGCCTGCACCAAGAGCAAGGCGTTTCTTTTGCTGAAATTGATTCGATAAAAAACGAGTTTGTTTGGGGCAAACAGAGAGAGGTTCAATTCGTTTCGACCGGATACCGCTTCATCGAAGGGGTTGGGGGGAATGCAGGCCCTTTTTCATCAAGTTCCTATACCGTCCCCGGAGTGGTTGCAGAAGTCGTTGATTATTGCATAGGCACCGATTCCGATTGCGGCCTTGAACCTGTTGGCACAATTGAAGCGCTGACTTCAATCCACAGCATTTACCCGAACCCGGCAGGGAAATCCATAAACATTGAATTTGGCAATGGATATAAGGGTAATATACAAATAAGGCTAACTGACGTGAGCGGCAGGATTTTCAATGAAATAACAATTGGCCCTGCACCAGCTTCAACAGTTTCTGTCCCGCTTGACGAGGTGCATAGTGGGATATATTTTTTAAACATCCAATCTGTAAAACTTTCAACCAATCATAGAATAGTCGTCCGCTGATTTGCAATAGGCGGAACATTCCTTATCTTTTCATCATTAAATCCTTCCGACATGAAAGAAACCGTCCTTTTTCATGCTGCCCGTTCCCTGGGCGGCAACCAGTTTAGGCCAACTATGGCAATCCTGAAAGCGACATGCTTTTTTGCGTTGCTGATTTCCTTCTCAAGCCCAACATATGGGACTGAGGTGCCAGAAGAACTGATAGCCAGGCTAAATACCCAAACTTATCAGAACCCTTCGCATGCCTACCAGGATTTTGTTGCCAATTTTGTTGCACAGCATAACATTGCCGAATACAAAGAAGCTTTCCCGGGAGCAAAAACCGAGAGCCTCAAAAGGGTACAATACATTGTGCCGGGCAACAAATCGGCCATACCCAATTTGAAGTCAATCCTGGAAAGTTCTGGGTATTTCGACTTGGTGGAAATCGTTTACAGCTATGAAGTCGCCAGCCACAGCTATGGGATGGATGAAATGGTAACTGATTGCAGCAATCCTGACACATACAACGACCCCGGTGCATTGGCGACACAGCACATTGAAAACATGGAACTGCCTTGCGCATGGAGCTTAACCCATGGCTGCCCCGATATTTCCGTAGCTGTTGTGGATGTCTTTTTCGCAGACAACCACCCAGACCTTCAAGGGAAGTTCATTGAGATAAAAGGGGGGTGCAACCAGAGCCATAATGTTTGTGGCCATGGGTATGCATCTGCAGGGGGTATTGGGGCAATCGTAAACAACGGGGTTTGTGTGGCAGGCTCGGGTTACAATACTTCTCTGCGGGGTTACTGTGATGGGACTTCTTGCAGCACCTGTTCACCTTTTTCGGACATGTGGCCTGCTTATCAAGATGGGAATAGGGTCATTAACGTAAGTTGTTCTGGCATTTCCAGTTCCCAAGTGTTTATTGATATGGTCAATGAAATGACCAACAATGGCGTAAATTTAGTGGTAAGCGCTTATGGCACCGGCCACAGTGCTTACGCCAATATCCCGGGGGTCATCAACGTTGCCCAACTTGACATCAACTGAAATTTCGTTCCTTATCAAAATCCAAACGTAGCTGAAACAAATGTTGACATAGGTGTTCCTATTCTAAATATGTGGCGGCTGCAGTCCCCACTTGTTGTGGATTGCGGACTTGGTAGCGCTAACAGTTCTTTGGCAGCTCCCTATGTATCGGGGGTAATTGCGTTGATGTTGTGCGAAAACCCTTGCCTTTCCCCCGCTGAAATTGAAAACATACTTAAAAGCACTTCCAATCCCATACCCAATGCTGATGAACCCGGAGACCCTTGGTTCAATGATTTGAACGGGGCTGGTGCCCTGAATGCTTACCAGGCTGTGCTTGCAGCACAGGGTGCTGTACCCCCTTCCCTCACCGTCCAGTCCGGACAGACCGTGACCATCTCCAACCAGACCGTTTCCTACTCAAGCATCACGATAGAGTCGCAGGGGACACTTGTCATCAACAACCAGTCCGTTGTCCAGATGCACAAGCTGGGCTTCATCACGGTCAAGCGTGGGGCCAAGCTGATAGTTGACAACTCGACCCTTACGACAAGTTGCCCAAAAGACTACTGGGGCGGCATACGTGTCTGGGGGAACAACACGATGCCGCAGCCCGTGGTGTACGATGCCAACGACAACCCGTTGCTACAGTACCCGCTCAGCGCCGACCAGGCCGGGGTGGTCTTCTTGCTGAACAATTCCAGGTATGAAAGGGGCAACGCCATCTCCACCCATGCACTGGGGGTGAATTACCCGACACTGGTTTCTTTGAGGGGAGGGGTAGTTTTTGCAAAAAATACGGAGTTTGTGGACAACAGAAGGGTAGCAGAATTTACACAATATCCGCCGCCCAATGCCGGATACACATTCAAAAATACAAGCAAGTTCATTGACTGCCTTTTCATGGAGGCAAGCGGGGATGTGGACGGCAGCATTGGCGTGACGATTTGGGACACGGACGGCATCACCTTTAACAGGTGCAATTTCCAGGACCTCGACTGGGAGGGCATCACCACTTATGATGCCGGGGCCATCATCAAGGACGGAAACAACTTCCTCAATAACTGGCGGGCCATTACCAACACGGCCACCTACCCCTTCGGGGCATGGCTCGAAGTGGGCGACAAGAACGGGGAACTGATACCCAATTATTTTGAAAGCCCCGACAGGGACTTCATTTACAGCAGTGCCAGCAACAAATGGGGCGGGCTAAAGGTCTATCACAACGAGTTCTTCGGGGGCAAGGGCGGCATCGGGATATGGATAGACGGGCCGAGCCAATATCAGGTGGACAACAATTCCTTCGAGGGTCTGAGCGGGGCCATGACTGTGGTCAACTCTGGGGCCAAGAACGAATGGAAACAGAATTTCATCCGGTGCAACGCCATCCAGAACACCGTGTGGGGCATTGATTTCTATGGCGAGAAAAGGCATGCACAGTTCCTCGGCAACCAGTTTCAGAGCGTGGAATCCGACATGATGTTGCGGGGCGATGCCTTGAACAAAGGCCGGATTCGCACTAACCAGGGTGATGTTAATAAGCCTGCATGGAACTGCTTTGATACTCCCAATGGCGGGGACATAATTACTGAAAGTGATGCCACGACTGTCAGTTTTCGGTATTGGACTCCAAACGAAGCCTCAGAACCTTGCTTGATTCCCACGACAACTGGCAATTACTCAATCAACCCAACTACAGGTATTGAACCAAACTGCAACAAGCTGCCGGGGGCTATCGACAACCCTACCGAAGAAGACCTCGGCGACATCCGCCAGCAGGTAGCCAGCCTGGAAGGGCAATTGCAGCAAGACCCCAACAATCAAACCCTTGAATCGCAATGGCTTGATGCGTTGTACCAAAAAGAACTCCTGCTCGGCGGGCTGGTGCGGGAGAAAATGGAAGCGGGGGACTATGCAGGGGCCGAGGCACTGCTCGCCGAGGAGAACACCATGGAGGCCGACTATTCCCTTTTTGGGCTGAAGATGGGCAGGGGTGCCTACACCGAGGCACAGGCTTTCCTGAACACCCTGCCACAAACGACACAGGACGAAAAATGGTTTGTCCAGGTACAGCAAATCAACATCCAGCGGCTGCAAAACGAAGAAACCTTTCAACTATCGACCCAACAAGATTCATTGTTGAACCAGGTGGCGGACAGCGAATCCCCCGTGCGGGGCTATGCAAGAGCCATCTTGATGCTGTTGAAGGACAAGCACTATGAAAGCGAGCACCCGCTGGTGGAGCGTTCAGCCTACTACATCGAAAATGAAGAACCGGATGCCAAACCAACGGCAAAATGGACGGTGGCTCCCAACCCAGCCAACCATTCCGTCCGGATTGACTTTGGCAAGGAAACTTCCTAGGATGCGGTCTTGGCCCTTTACGATATACATGGAAGGTTAATCCTGAAAGTGGACGTACCCAACATGGCAGCTACCAACATTGACACCAAGGCATT
>SCUG01000618.1 GCA_004297645.1 Saprospiraceae bacterium
CAACACCGAAAATATGTTCCTGCTCAGGGGTTTAGTTTTAACCGAAGGTAGATGGGAGCAATTTTGGAAGAATATTGATACTAAAGGGCTTTAATTTTACATCAAACGGCAGCCGCACCCGAATATTTGCCGGATTTGCTAAAGGCGCTCAAGAAATATATTCCTGACGGGAGCTTTGATAAATCAAGTAGAATTGAATTGCCCGTTACCTGTGTGTCAACTTTTGTCCTTCCTAATTGGTCTGTCAAAAGAATAGATTCAAAGTGCCCTCCCAAGTTGCTGATGTTTAAGTGCGTAGCCACAGGGTTGGGAAATAGCAGGATTTCTTCCTGTTGGAAAGATTCCAAAGCAGGGGTGCTGAGGCAGCTTGACAAAGGCGTCATTGGTTCAGTGCAATCATTTGGAGCCGCAGATGTATTTAACCCTTCCATATACTTTCCGCCTTCAATATCCCCCGCTTTCAGTGTCCTTTTGGGGCCAAAAATCTCCCACCACATGACATCATTCTGCTGGTTTACGTGGAATAGTTGCTGGGCATGTCCCAGCTCATGCAAGGCAAGGGCCTGTAGGTCAGGATGGCCATTCCAATTGAAGTCTGGTTCATAATCCTCTGAAGTGTACCAATTTTCACCTTTTTTGAATCGAATCTCGAACCTTTGCAATGGGTATACGAGAATAGCACCTCCGGCAGCGCAACCTGATGAATAGAATCTTAGGGTGTTTGCTTTGGTGGTGGTATTAATACCTACCCCTCCCAAATCGTTGGTAAGGTCAATCTTGCAAGCATTCTGCTGTACCCACGCTGGAATTTCGGAATATTCCCTGATTCTAAAATTCACATGGGTTGTATCTATCCATGTACAGAGTGCCCTTTCAAAAGCTGCTGTTGCACCTTGCAGGTCTTTAAAATCTTGCGTATAATAAAGGTTGTAGCCAGCGTTTTCACTATATACACCCGCCAATCGTGTAGCTTTTCTTATTGGCACTGTTCCTCCATCATTATTGGACTGATTAATGGCGGCCAATCTGACTGTTATACTTTCGCTGCTCTTTTTTGTAGAGCCACCAACTTTGACCCATATAGGACCTGAGCCTGCATAGAGTTCGTTTGTCAGCACATCGTCATGGTAGCCAACTGTCGGCACAATCACCCGAATCAAATTATCACTCCAATAAACATAATCACCCGGCAATGGCCTGACTCTATTGTTTTGGTTAATATCCACCGATGCATCAGAAAAGAAAACCAGGCTGCTGCCTTGGGTGCTGCCAAAATTGCTGCCGTAGATACGGAGCGTGTCGCTCGTTCCCGCCCTCAGCGAAAGTGGGCGGATGCTGTCAATCTGGGGCGCAAAATGCTGAAAATCAAAATCCGTCTCCACCACTACCGTATCGAACTCGTATGCCGCTCCACTGTACCAAAACTTGCTCAACGCATACATTTCGGCAACATCAAAGGAAATCCCCGGGTCGGCGAAAGGATTCTGGATGGTTAGGCTGGCCTTGGCAAGCGTCTGTTCAGTAGTGGTGAGGGTAGAGATGCTGAAGACAGAACCCGTCGTCGAAAGCTCAATCTTTGCCTTGCTGGTCGTCAGGTTCGACTTGGTGAGGGAATAGGCCGTGTTGGTTGAAATACCATACGTCTGAAGTGAAAGGTTTCCGTTGGTGGCGACGTTGGAGCCAAAACAGTCGGTGTTGTAGTTGACAGCCGCCCCCGCCTTGTAGAGCAGCTCGTTGTTGTACAGCGAATTGACCTTGATGTTGAAACTAACGGTCGTGCCGGAAATGGAGGTGGTCTCAAAAAAGTACCTTATCCCTGTCCTTCCGCCTGATTTTGAAACGTCGGGCATAAGGGTTCGTGTCTGCCCAGTTGCAAGGGCAATAGGCTTGTAAATATCTTCATCAATGCTTGTGTACGAGTTGAACGGCTCAAATGCCACCCTTCCAAAGTTTACGTCCTCCGAAAACTTAAGGAACCCTTGTGAACTGGAATACACCTCAAAGGCAGGGCTTGGGAAGTCCCTGTTGTTGGTTTCCTGTACTTTGTTCCTCTCAAGGAAAAAAATGCCCTCCTCTCCCAGTCGCAGCGTAAGCATGTGCGACCATGTGACGGTCTCATCTTCCGTCTCGCCGCCCCATGTGGTGACGGTGACAAAGTTTTCTTTTAGTTTTCCTTTCAAAACTGCGCTGACGGCGACCTTGTTAGCCGTGTAAACCTCCCCGTCCGGGGTTTTGTAGCTTTCTTGGGCGACGACCCGCCCTTCGACAATCAGGCTCGAATGCTGGATTTTTTCGTCGAGGCTGACCTCGTACAGTTGGGCGTTGGCGCTAAATGAAGCGGCGAGGATGCAGATGAGCATCAAGATGCTGGAGATTGGGAAAAAGTTTTTCATGTCGTTAAATTTAAGATGGTGAAGAAATGAGGTTCTGCGTTTTGTTTTATATTTTCATTTTTTTATAGCGTCTCGGTAGGTTTCATCTTTATTTCATCAACGTCTCGGCGGGGTTTTATTTTTCATTTTTTTTGCGCCTAACGGGCGCACTCACGCTGTGCCCACCGGAGCGTTGGGCTTGCGGGTTGGCGGCTGGCGGGCATAGGCGCTGAGTGCTTTGTTAGCGGCATTCCTCTTTTTCTTTTATTGCTTCGGATAAATAAGCACCTCCTCGCTCCCATCTATATTGAATACAGACATTACACTTTCCCCCCAAATGGTATCAGGGGGGATTAACTTTAGATTTGTGCGACATGCAACAACTTTCTTTCCGTCACGAGAAACGTTCAGCCCGGCATAAGACCTGTCCCCACCTACCCCACACCCTTCAATCAATAAAACCGTTTCTTCTGATGTGACATCAGTAACATAGTAACTTTGGTCATGGTTACCCCAAATGATTTTTTGCCCTCCCGGCAACCATGCGATGGGTTCTGTTCGTATCCATTTATTTATGTCTCCAATATAGCCCGGGAATGGTGTGATTGTAGTTACCTGTTTTGTGCTGAAATGATAAAAAGCGAGGCTTTTATCCTGTACGAATGCAAGTTTATCTCCATCCGGTGACCAGTAGGCTTGTGACCGGACGCTGTCAAGTTCCATAATCATTGCCCCTTTTTCATCCATTATTGCCCGTAGTCCGCTTCCGGGGATTTCGTAA
>SCUG01000619.1 GCA_004297645.1 Saprospiraceae bacterium
TATTCTTCGGCTTCCCGCTCCCATTTTGTTTTGACCTCCAATGCGCTTTCTTCCATTTGCTTTTTGCGTTCGGCCATTTCTTCTTCCAATTTTTCCTTCGCCTGGCGGAGGGTAATGGTAAGAACTTCGCAAGTTCCGTCTTCCGCTTCAATCAAAGTATTGATGAAACCAGTTCGTTGGGGACGCCGAATTGGGCGCCGGGAGAGAGGGTGCCACCAAACTATTCTATCCCTCCCCCTTCCCAAAATACCGCCACACTTTCCCCGCCGCTGCTTTCCCGATGGCCGCTTCGAGGTCAGGCAGAGGCGCTTGCTGAAGTTTTTTCACCGAGCCGAAATGCCTGAGCAATTTGGCCGCCGTTTTTTCACCAATGCCGGGGATGTCGTGGAGTTCTGTTTTGGTAAAATCCTTCGAGCGTTGGTTGCGGTGGAAGGTGATGGCGAAGCGGTGTGCTTCGTTGCGAGCCTGCTGAATGAGTTTCAGCGACTCCGACTTTTTGTTGATGTACAGTGGGATGGAGTCGCCGGGGAAGAAGATTTCCTCGAGCCGTTTGGCGATGCCGGCGAGGGTCACCTTGTCGAGGATGCCGAGCGATTCGAGGATTTTGGCGGCGGCGCTGAGTTGGCCTTTGCCACCGTCAATGAGGATGAGTTGGGGAAGGGGCTGGCCCTCGCTGAGCAGGCGCTTATAGCGCCGGGCGACGACTTCCTCCATCGTGGCGAAGTCGTTTGGGCCCTGCACGGTTTTCACGTTGTAATGGCGGTAGTCTGCTTTGCTGGGCTTGGCATTTTTGAAAACGACGCAGGAGGAGACGGGGAAGCTGCCCTGCAAGTTGGAGTTGTCGAAGCACTCAATGTGGAGCGGGACTTGGGCCATGTGGAGGTCTTGCTGTAGAGTGCGCAAGATACGCTCAGCAGGGGTTTGCTTGTTTTGCTTCGAGCCGGCCTCCTTCTTTTTTTGCAGCAGAAAATAGTGCACGTTTTTTTCCGAAAGGTCGAGCAGTTTCTTTTTGTCGCCGATTTTCGGGATGGTCAGCGTGAGTCCCTCTTCGGCCACTTCGATTTCTTTGGCCACGATCACTTCGGGTGCAATGCTGCTGAACCGCTCGCGCAATTCCGGGATGACGAAGCTGAGCAAATCCTGTTCGTCGTCGTCGAGGTTTTTCACCATTTCCTGCGTGTAAGTGTTGATGATGGCGCCGTTGACGACTTTGATGTAGTTGACGTAGGCGCATTTTTCATCGCTGGCGATGGAGAACACGTCCACGTCGCGGATGGTGGTGCTTACCACCGTACTCTTGCCCTGATAGTCCTCGAAGGCGGTGAGTTTTTCTTTTAAATCCTGCGCTTTTTCAAAGGCCAGGTTTTCGGCGTAGCCGGCCATCTGCTGTTGAAAATGGCGTTTCACGGAGGCGAAGTTGCCTTTCAGGATGTTTTTTATTTGCTCGATTCTCTCGTTGTAGGTGGCCTCGTCTTCCCAGCCTTCGCAAGGTGCCATGCAGTTTTTAATATCGTATTGCAGGCATTTTCTGTACTCGCCTTTCCCGCAGTTTTTTCGCAAGCTTTCTTCCGTCAGGTTGAGCTTGCAGGTGCGCAGGGGGAACAGGGATTTTATCAAATCCAGGATTATGGCCACGCGCCATTTGGAGGTGTAAGGCCCAAAGTAGGTGGAGCCGTCTTTGATGACCCGCCGGGTGAGGAAGACCCGTGGGAAGTGCTCGTTTTTTATGCAAATGTAGGTGTATGATTTGCCATCTTTGAGCATGACATTGTACGGCGGCTGGAATCGCTTGATGAGTGTATTTTCCAACAGCAGTGCGTCGGTCTCTGTGTCCACGAGGGTAAAGGTGATGTGGTGGGCGTGTTTGACCATGACCCTGGTTTTCCAGGCCATGTCTTTGGTGGAGGCGAAGTAGGAGGCGAGGCGATTTTTCAGGTTTTTCGCTTTGCCGACGTAGAGCACCCTCTCTTCCTCGTCGAGGAAGCGATAGACACCGGGGTCTTTCGGCCAGGTGGGTAGCAGCTCTTTGTAATCTTTGTTGGTCATGCGGCTCAAAAATAGAAAGAGCGGCGGGGACTGCAAATGTGGTGCAGGGCTGAAAAAAGCGAGAGGGCGTGTACGGAATTTCGTACACGCCCTCTTTGGCTTTCAAAATGGGTGCAATTATCAGGCGCTTTCCAAAGCTGCCGCCCCACCCACGATTTCCAGAATTTCACCGGTGATGGATTCCTGGCGGGCTTTGTTGTAGCTGAGTTTCAGGGCTTTCAGCAGGTCTTCGGCGTTTTCGGTGGCCTTGCTCATGGCCGTCATGCGGGCGCCGTGCTCGGAGGCTTGGGTGTCGAGCAGATACTTTTGGAAAGTAGTCTGCAATATGTTGGGAATCAGGATGGCGAGCAGTTCCTCCATATCAGGCTCGAAGATGTAGTCTGCTTTGATGCCGTTGCCTATTGGGGCTTCTGTTTTTGGTACAGGCAGCCACTGCTCTGTTTCAGCGTGCTGTGTGGCGGCATTCTTGAATTGGCCGTAGGACACTTCCACTGCGTCATATTTTCCTTCGGAAAAAGCGTCCATCAGACTTTGAGAAACCCGAGCCACATTCTCGAAGCTCAGGTCGCTGAAAAGCTCTACATAATCTTTGATGAGGTGGCAATCAGGGTAGTGTTTCCTGAAAAAATCATAACCTTTTTTGCCGATGCACAGGATGTGGAGATTACCCGCCTGCCGCACGCCGGCATATTTATCATCAATGTTCGTTTTGGCTGATTTGATGATGTTGGTGTTGAATGCGCCACACAACCCCCGGTCGGAGGTGACCACTACGATGCAGGCGTGATTCACCGGCCTCATTTTGCCAAAATCGCTGCCGGCATTGCCGCCCAGGTTCGACAGGATGTTGCGCAGTATTTCGTTCAGCTTGTTGGCGTAAGGCCGGATTTGCTGAATAGCTTGCTGTGCACGGCGCAGCTTCGCCGCAGATACCATCTTCATGGCTTTGGTAATCTGCTGGGTATTCTGCACAGATTTGATGCGGTCGCGTACTGCTTTTAAGTTTGCCATTTTACCTTAATGATGAATGATGAATGATGAACCTTGCGACTCACCATTCAGCATTCTTAATTCATCATTTGCTAAACTGCGGCGTCAATTCAGCCGCCAATTTTTCTACGGTGGCGATAGCTTCGTCCGTGAGCTTGCCGGCTTTGAAATCATTGAGCGCTGCGGGGTGAAGCTGCTCCAGCTTGAGGAGGAATATTTCCTCGAACTCGTGAATTTTATTCACCGGCACATTCTTGAGGAGGCCTTTGGTGCCGAGGTAAATGATGGCTACTTGTTTTTCCACTGGCATCGGGGAGTATTGCGGCTGCTTGAGGATTTCCACGTTGCGTTTGCCTTTTTCGAGGACGGCTACGGTGGAGGCATCAAGGTCGGAGCCGAATTTGGAGAAAGCCTCCAACTCGCTGTATTGAGCCTGGTCTATTTTCAAGGTTCCTGCCACCTTCTTCATGGATTTTATTTGCGCAGAACCACCTACCCGGCTGACGGAGATACCTACGTTGATGGCTGGGCGAATACCCGCGTTGAAGAGGTTGGTTTCGAGGAAAATCTGACCGTCGGTAATGGAAATTACGTTGGTCGGGATGTAGGCCGAGACGTCGGCTGCCTGGGTTTCGATGATGGGCAGAGCCGTCAGCGAGCCTCCGCCTTTCACGATGCCGGCCTCTTTTAGGCTGGGTGGCAGGTCGTTCATGCTTTGTGCTATCTCATCATTGTTGATGACCTTGGCGGCGCGCTCCAACAAGCGGGAGTGGAGGTAAAATACGTCGCCAGGGTAGGCCTCACGTCCCGGCGGGCGGCGCAGCAAGAGCGAGACTTCGCGGTAAGCTATGGCCTGTTTCGATAAGTCGTCGTAAATAATGAGTGCCGGCCGGCCGGTATCGCGGAAGTATTCCCCGATGGCGGCACCGGCAAATGGGGCGAAGAACACCATTGGTGCAGGTTCGGCAGCAGAGGCCGACACGATGACGGTGTAAGCCATGGCGCCGGCGTCTTCGAGGGTTTTTGCCACGTTTGCTACATTGGAGGCCTTTTGGCCGGCGGCCACGTAGATGCAATAAACCGGCTCGCCGCGGTCGTAGAATTCTTTTTGGTTGATGATGGTATCAATGGCGATGGCGGTTTTGCCGGTTTGGCGGTCGCCGATTATCAACTCCCGCTGGCCCCGTCCGATGGGAATCATGGAGTCAATGGCCTTGATACCTGTTTGCAGCGGCTCATTTACCGGCTGGCGGAAGATAACGCCGGGAGCTTTGCGCTCCAGCGGCATTGCATACTTCTTGCCACCAATGGGGCCTTTGCCGTCAATGGGCAGGCCCAGGGAATTCACCACCCGGCCAGCGAGTTCTTCGCCGACCTGGATAGCTGCAATTTTGCCGGTACGGCGAACCGTGGAGCCTTCGGAAATGTGGTCGGCATCCCCCATTAGCACGACGCCCACGTTGTCTTCTTCGAGGTTTAGCACTACTGCCTCTGTGCCGGTTTCAAATTGGACGAGTTCACCGGCCTGTGCGTTGTTCAAGCCATAGACGCGGGCTATGCCGTCGCCTACTTGGAGAACGGTGCCTATTTCTTCCAAATCAGTTGCAGTGCTGAAGCCTGACAATTGTTGTTTGAGTATCGCCGATATTTCATCGGGTTTGACGTCAATCATTTTTCTATTGTTAAATGGTTGAATGGTCAAATGGCTATATGGCTGCATGGTGCTCTGACCACTTAACCATTTATGAGTCCCCTCCGAAAAGGGGGGTAAAAAAAAGTTCATTGAAATAACCGAATAAGATTTTGTGTCCTATGCTGCGGGACAAACTGCTTGGCCCAGCATTGCCCGGAGG
>SCUG01000061.1 GCA_004297645.1 Saprospiraceae bacterium
GGGAAAAGCGTCACAACTACCTCGCCGAGCAGTTCCGGCCCGGCGACATCTACCATGTGGACGCACTCACCGCGGAGGGCAAACCCGTGTTTACCAGGGTTTCGCAATACCTCAGTACCCCGTGGGAAGTGGCTTACGGCGGCGGCATTTTCCGTTCGGCCGTCAGTGAGTATGGCTCAAATGAGGACGAAGAACTGACCCGGTTCAACACGGCCGTAATGAAGGCCTTCGGAATGGTGTACAGCGCCTCACACACCGAGTTTATCAAATGCCACGAAGACGGGCAGTATTATTTCCTCGAAACCTCCTCCCGCGTCGGAGGAGCTTACCTCGCCGAGATGGTGGAGTCTTCGTCGGGCATCAACCTGTGGGCCGAGTGGGCCAAAATTGAAAACGCCGCCATCAGGGGCACTACCTATAAACTACCCAAAGTGCGCAAGGACTACGCCGGCATCATCACCTCCCTCTCCCACCAGAAAGAGCCGGACTATTCCACCTTCACCGATGCGGAAATAGCCTGGACCCTGAAAAAAGACCACCACATTTCCCTGATTGTAAAATCGCCCAGCCGGGAGCGGGTGCTGGAGCTTTTGGACCAATACATGCACCGCATCCGCAAGGAATTTCATGCAACGATGCCAATGAAGAAGTAGGGATTCAGCACTTGGCGCTCAGAAATCCGGAAACGCCATTTCCAAAGTAGAGTAGTAGCTGGTACACGTCAAAGTGCGCCAGGAACTCACGCTCATGCTGCCGGGCATGCTGCTAAATGCGCGCCCACCCGCAGCGCATTCGCTGCTATGGTAAGGCTTGGGTTCACGGCGGCGGCGGTAGGCATGAAGCTGGCGTCCACGACGTACAGTCCGTCCACACCTCTGAACTGGCAAAACTCATCCAATGCGGAAGTGGCGGGGTCGCTGCCCATGCGCACCGTGCCGGCGGCGTGTGAGAAGGTGCGGATGTGATGGGTGTAGGTAGCCCAGGCACCGGTGGCTTTCATGATTTTTTTTCCTTCTGAGGTGAGCACATTCAGCGCGTCCATGTCCCGTTTTGAGTACTCGTGGCTGATGACGAGTTGCGGGTAGCCGTATGCGTCTTTTTTGGTAAAATCCACGCGGCAAAGGTTGCCGTACTGTGGCTGGTCTTCGGCGATGGCGAGCAGGCCGGTGAGCAGTTTCACGCCGTTGCTCAGCAGCCGGCCCAAAGCGCCGGAGACCTCGTTTTGCACAAGTCCGGCGGGCGGCGTGGGCATCTGCTGGAGGCTGCCGATTTTGCCGTCGAGGTTTTTGGCCATAGGGTGCCCGTGATAAAAATCGAGGATGGCGAGCTGTTTGTGAAACCGCTCCTCTTTGTCGGCTGCACTGGGGAATATGCCGAAAACGATGGCGTTCACATGGCGCATGAGATAGTGCCCGACGGTGTGCCCGCCGGGGTTCAACTTGTGTAATTCCGAGGCCAGCAACAGGTGCGGCGAGCCAAGTGCCCCAGCGGCAAGCACGACTTGTTTTGCATGAAAGGACTGCCGCTCACCCGTTTTTCTTGAAACGCATTCCACGCCTTCCACCTTTCCGTTTTTTTCGAGAATGCGCACGGCCACGGTGTTGGGTTGGATGTTCAGGCCCTGCGCTGACAGGAGGGGCAGGATGGTGGAAGCCAGGTCGTTTTTTGCCTGGATGGCACAGGCAAAGGTGTCGCAGGTGGTGCAGTTGATGCAAGCATTTCTTACCACCTGGTTTTGAGGAAAAATATCTTTGCCAAAGGTGCGGTAGTTGATGGCCAAAGGCAACTGAAAGGGATGCAGGCCGAGGCTTTCGGCGGCGGTTTTTATTTTCAATGAAATACCCGCCAGCGGGGCCGGGGTTTGAGGGAATGGCGCACTGCGGGGCGGGGCGGTAGGGTCGGCACCCACTTCGCCGGAGATGTCGAGCAGTTCCTCTGCTTGGGAATAATATGGTTCCAGGTCTTTGTAGGCATAGGGCCAGGCTGCGCCGGAATCAGCGGCAATGCCGCCGTGCGGTTCAAAATCTTTTTCGCGGAAGCGGAATGAAACACCACCATAGAAAACAGAAGGCCCGCCCACGCAGGAATACACTCCCATGATGGGCTTGTTGCCGCCCTTTGCCACCTGGTAGGGTGAGGTTTTGTCGTAATGGGGTGTGAGGTCTATGGAAGCCCTCATGTCCCAGTTTTCGGGGCCGCGCACCACCCAGTCGCCACGTTCCAGCATGAGCACATTTTTGCCTGCGTTGACCAATTGACGGGCCATCATGGTGCCGCCAAAGCCGCTGCCGATGACGATGGCGTCATAGTGTTTTGTTGCTGTCATAAAAATGGAGATTGGTTTCGTTTTCAAAATAGCCAGCTTAGGAGGTTTGGAGGTTTAGCGCTAAACTTCCCAAAACCTCCTGCACTTTTTAACCCATTTGCAGGTGTTATGTATTTCGCTCTAAGGCGGCAAAGGTAGGGAATTGAAGATGGCAGAGCGGCTTCCCCGTCCACTTATCAGTTGCTGTTTTTGGCCGTGCTATTGCCACCGGAATCGTAAACCACGGGGAAAGAAAAGGACGAGTAGTGAGCGTAAGGTTTGGTGGCCGTCAGCGGCATTTTGTATTGCCGGGCAAAGCGGTCGAGGAAAGATTTGAGCCTATCGGTATTGACGTTTTTCGAGTTGGGTTTGAGGTAAAAGCCGATGTGCTCGATGCCGCCGTTCTTGTTCCAGAAGAAGTGCATCCAGGCGTTGATGCCCTTGAGGTCGTACCCGGTGAAAGTGGCGTAAGCTTCCATTTCCTGCATCATGCTCATAAGTTTGCCGAAGGCCACGTTCATATCGCCGCCGCAGGCTTCGAGCAGGGTGCCGAATTCGGGCATGATTTCTTCATATTGTTGGTCGTGTTCGCCCAAAAGAAATACGACAGGCAGGCTGCCGGGCTGCCCGTGGGAAGCCGCCGATGTTTGCGTGAAAGCGGAAGACGTAAACAGCCCGAAAAGTAGGAGGAGTCCCCAAAATTTTACCATTAAAGCCTTCATAGGTTATAGTTTTACAAAAGCCAATAAAATGTTACCTCGATTTTCATTCGGGGGGTAAAGGAGGGGCACTTGGGACTTAGCCGGTTGTGGGTGTAAGAATTGAGATTACGAAACGCTTTGGTAAAGTTTTAAGGGTTTCATAAAAAGCGGAGCCGAATCGTGAATACAGCAGAGAAAAGTAACGAGGGGTGTCAGCAAAAGTAATACTTTCAACGCATGTTCTTACCGTTCGTCGAAAACTACGCCAACTTTTTTTTCTAAGGCCCTATTTTGCAGCTATTTATGGGTGGACCTTGACGATAAAGCCACAGGCCCAAATTCCGGCAAACTTTAAAAACGGCTTTCATGATAATTGACATACTGTTCCTGATTTTTGGTGGCTGGGGTTTTTACCAGGGCTACTCGAGGGGCATCATCAAAACGGTGTTCACCGTGTTTGCCATCATTTTCGGCCTCATGGCGGCCTTCAAGCTGTCGCCGGCAGCTACCCGTTTTTTGGAAACGGCGTTCAGCACCGACAGCCCGTTCACCTTCGTGGCAGGCTTTCTCATGGCCTTTTTGCTCACGCTCATCATCATACGCATCGTGGCCAATTTTTTTGAGAAAGCCCTCCGCACGGCCAACATCAATTTCATCAACAAATTCGCTGGGGGTTTTTTGCTGGGGGCGCTGTACACCCTGATTTACAGCACCCTCCTTTGGTTTGCCGACAAATCGCACATCACCACCTATAAAACTACCAATGATTCCATCACCTATGCCTATCTCAAAGAATTTCCCCATAAAATGAAAGGGGTGTACGAGTACGTCAAGCCTTCGTTTCAGGATTTTTGGAAGGAGTCGGTGAAGTTCATGGATAGGATGGAGGAAAAAAGCATGGAACAAACCGAGTCGCAACCCACCATTTTCGACCTGCCCGATGAGGAGAAGGACAAGAAGCCGGCGGAGTAAGGCCACGGGGATAGAGGTCAGGCCTATCGTTCCAGTTCAGCTATTCTCTGTTTGAAGACGAAGACAGGAGTTTCCTGGTAAAGGGCTTTGTAGAGGGCCAACGCTTCGTTGCGATGGGCGGAGCCAGTTTCTGTTTTACTCCATTCATAATGTATGGCAGCCCGGTCGCTTCTGGCGGGGTACTGCACCAACAACTCCGTCAGGATGGCTTCGACCCCGGCTGTTTCGCCTTTTTCGATGGCTAATCTGGCGGAGAGCAATTTCACCTCCATCAGCAGGTCGGGTTGTTGGAGTTCGTTGGCGATGCCGAGGGATTCCTGGAGGTGCCTGGAGGTTTCGGGGAGGTTGCCGGTGGCCAGCAGCACCTTGCCTTTTTCCACGAGGCTGAAACCGAGCACGAGTTTGTTGCCGATGCTTTTGGTGACTTCTATGGAGCGGTCGTAATAGTCGAGCGAGGTGGCGTATTCCTTTTTATAAAAATAAATGTCACCGAGGGTATTGAGGGCTTTGGCGACGCCTTTCTGGTAGCCCAATTCTTCGCTAATGGCCAGGTTGCGCTGCATATATCCGATGGCTTTGTCG
>SCUG01000620.1 GCA_004297645.1 Saprospiraceae bacterium
GGGGGGAGCTTGACATCAACCACACTTTATTGGTTGGTCCCCAAAAATCTTAAACCCGCCAAATGACAACCTTTAAATCTACTGACAAAGAGATTGTGCGTTTTGGCTAAAGTCGAGTTTTAAAGGCGAGCGCAAATGTATCATACTTTGAAACAATTGTGGAAGTCTTCGCAAAAAAAAAATCTTCAAATTCTCCGGGGAAATGTCCAGACAAAAAGTGGCACCTCAGTTCAGCACCAAAGACATGATGTTCATGATTTTCACGTAGAGTTCTTCCGGTTTGAAGGGCTTAGCCAAATAATCGTTCATGCCTATTTCAAAGCACTTATCCTGCTCTTTTATCGAGGCATTTGCCGTGAGGGCAATGATGGGAATATTGCTTGTTTTGCGGATTTCACGGGCTGCCTCCAGGCCATCCATCACGGGCATTTGGATGTCCATGAGAACGAGGTCGTAGCTGTGCCCGGCGAGTTTTTCCAATGCCAAAGCTCCGTTTTCGGCAATGTCCACCCTGACGTAACTGGACCACGAAGTCAATACCTTTTTGGTAGCTATCTGATTGAGGAAGTGGTCTTCGACTAACAGTATTTTCAAGGGGGCCTCCGGAGCATAACCGGCGAGGAACTCAGCTTTGCGCACCACCTTTGTGGCGAGGGAAACGCTGAATGTGGAGCCCTTTCCTTCCGTGCTTTCGATGGAAAGCCGGCCTTCCATCGTTTTTACCAATTTGCAGATAATGGCCATGCCAAGTGGCCTTTTTTTGGCCTCTTCATCAGAGGATCGAGGTATCTCCAAATTGGCATCTGCCACCAAAAGTCCCGCTGCCTTTTCTGCCGGCATGCCAACGCCGGTATCACTGACACTCAGCTCGATGTCCAGCTTATTGCCCTGCTCTTTGCCAGCAGCCACAGCCACTGTTATTACACCGCCCTGAGGGGTGTATTTGATGGCATTGTCAATGAGGTTGTACAAAATTTGAGTCAGCTTTTTCGGGTCGCTGATGAGTTTCTCTGGCAACTGCTCGTCCACGACAAAATTGAGCGTAAGTTTTGCAGCATCCGCTTTCAACTGCACCACGTTCCGAAGTCCTTGCATAAGGTCGCGCAGGTTAAACTGCTCCACTTCAAGCTTGACAGAATCGGAGACCATTACCGTGAAATTCATAAGGTTGTTGACAGCAATGGAAAGGTCATCCACCGAAGTCTTGAGGTCAGCAATATGTGATTTTTGAGAGGAACTGGTTTGTGTATTTTCCAGCAAATGGAGAAGATTGACGACCGACGAGAGCGGGGTACGAATGTGAAAGCTCAGCTCAGAAAGTGCGTCCTCTTGCATCGAAGCTGTTTTGCTGGAAATGTTTTTTTCGAGAATCAGCCTTTCCGAAAGTTTGCGCTCAGTAATGTCCTGTATTCCACCGACGAGCATGATTTTGCCCCCGGCACCAGCCACCTGAACCTTGGCATGAAGCACCACGTAGCGCAAGGTATTGGTGCCTGCCAGAATGCGGTGCTCCAATTGGTGGAGAGCGGCATCGTTGGTGACCTCTTCAAAAAAAGCTTCTGTTGCTGCATAGTCCTCCGGATGTACATATTCGAGGTAAGTGGAGAGGGCCGGACTGATGCTCCCCGGTTGGAAGTTAAAAATTCGGTACACCTCGTCCGTCCATTTCATTTCATTCGATACGATATCCATTTCCCAGGTGCCAAAACGTGCCATTTCCATGGCTTCGAGAAACCAACGCTTGTTTGCTTCCAGATTTTTGGCAGATTCTTCCAGCTTCATCTGCACCTTCGAGCGCTGAAGTGCATATCGTATGGTGCGGCCGAGAAGCTTGCCATCGAATTGGCCTTTTACGATAAAATCCTGGGCACCTGCTTTTACAGACTGGTTGCCGATGATTTCATTGTTCATGCCGGTGAGGATGATGGCAGGGATGTGTGGGGCTTTTTCAAGGAAGGTAGTAATAGTTTTAAAACCCGTAGAATCGGGAAGGTTAAGGTCGAGCAAGACTATATCAATGGGGGCACGTTGCAGCAATTCTAATGCATCGTACAAGGTCTCTTTATGGTGCAGGCTGAATTTAAAACCAGCATCCTCAAGGAAAACTTTTATAATCGTAACATCGCCAGGATTATCTTCAATCAACAAAATCTGAGTCTTGTTCTTCGTGTTCATATGGACTTTCTTTGTCGTATCGTAGCAGCCCGAAGGATGCCGGTTTGAACCTTGGTATTTTCCGATAAAGCTGCCCATTGGCAGTTAGAGCAAATCGGTAGGGCCGGCGTCAGTTTATCATCGTAGGCAAAATGGCCGTCCTTATCCAGAAGTCTTCGATCTTTTGAATTATGTCAAAGAATTTGTCAAAGTCAACAGGCTTGTTGATGTAACAATTGACGTGCAGATTGTAACTATTCAGGATATCCTGCTCGGCATCAGAAGTCGTAAGGATGACCGTTGGAATGCAAAGCAGCTTTGGGTCAGTTTTGATTTCACTCAGTACTTCCCGCCCGTCTTTCTTGGGCAGGTTCAAATCGAGAAGAATAAGGTCGGGTGTAAAAACATCTTCATAAGGGGGTGTTTTACGCAAAAAACGGAGGGCTTCCATTCCATCCATCACCACATCCAATTTCACGTTAAATCCTCCTTCTTTAAAGGCCTCTTGCGCCAGCCTTACATCTCCAGGGTTGTCTTCGATTAGTAAAATGTTCACAGGTCTGGATTTTCTCATAATGGTTTTAGTTAAAAATCATGGTTCCCTATTTTGAAAATTCCGGGACTAAGAAGCCCGAAAACTTTGGGGGTACGCCGGGGCGAAATTTTGAAAGAATTTAAATGCAGTTAGCCGTCTCATTTGAAAATCAAAAACTTACCTGCACGGGCTTCTTATCAGATGAACTGAAAGGAAACGCCAGATAATTACTTTGGGAGGAAGAAGTTAACATGCCAAAACACCAGTTGCTCCTTCAAGCTGACAACCTGTTTTGGAATGCAATGTTAAATGCGGCGATTGGAAAGGAGCCTATTCGAGCGGGCGGACTTATTTTTGCGAAGCACAGCCTATCGAAAAAACACATTTACCCTGATGCAAACATTACACCATTTTCAGACGCAGTTCGAACACCATCTGAAAGACCATCTATTTCACCAGCCTCCGGCAGAATTGTATGCTCCCGCCAATTACATCCTCCAACTCGGCGGTAAACGCCTGCGCCCCGCTATGCTCATGCTCGGCTACTATCTCTTCCGGGAAGATGTCGAAAAATCGCTCCCCGCAGCCCTCGCCATTGAGGTTTTCCACAACTTCACCCTCGTACATGACGACATCATGGACGCCGCCCCACTGCGCCGGGGCCACCCCACCGTACACCAAAAGTACAACACCAACACAGGCATACTCTCCGGCGATGTCATGTTGGCACAAGCCTACAACTGTTTGCTACAGTTGGAGGCCACAGACGCTTTGGTGCGCTCCCTGACAACGATTTTCACCCAAACGGCCATCGAGGTTTGCCAGGGGCAGCAATTGGACATGAATTTTGAAAACCGCCAGGATGTGACTATCGAAGAGTACCTGAAAATGATTGAACTGAAAACATCGGTACTTGTAGCAGCAGCACTGAAGATGGGGGCTTTGCTCGCCGGTGCCACCCCAACCGACGCTCAACATTTGTACGAGTTTGGCCGCCACCTCGGCCTCGCATTTCAGTTGCAGGACGACCTGCTCGACACCTTCGGCGACGCCGGAAAATTCGGAAAAAAAGCAGGCGGCGATATCTGCCAAAACAAGAAGACCTACCTCTACCTGAAGGCCCTGGAAATTGCTGACCCCGGCCTGAAGAAAGAGCTGGAAAATTGGTACATCTCACCAACCCACACCAATGCAGCCGATGAGAAAATCAGGCGCATAACGCAGATTTTCCAGAAACTGCACATAGGGGAAATTACGGAGAATTTAAAAGAAAAATACCAACGGCAAGCCATCGTACACCTCGATAAAGTGAGCGCTCCCACTGACAAGAAAAAAATGCTCGAAAATTTTGCCACCCTGCTGATGAACCGGGAGCTATGACACTATAAAGGTGAAAAGGAGCAACCACCGAAGTGGTTACCCCTCACACTATGAAACACTATAATTTCCAAAGTTGGATGACTGGAGCGTACGACGTCACAGCGGCACATCTACTTAATTTATTACGTAAAAAGGGTAGCAATGGGTTGCTTTTCTGGTAAGCATGGTAAAGTATCGCCGCCAAAAAGTACTCAGGTGAGTGAAGGGAAGAAAAAACCTGAGCGTAAAACTTTTCAGCCTGTTCCTGAAAAAAAAATCACTTACTTATTTATCATACCGGTGGGCAAACACTGTGTCTATTTTTCTTTTATCTTCACTGCCTCACTGCGAAATGATTCAATGCGATGAACAGGATACTTTCCGGGATTGTTTTCTGGCCGTCCCGCTTTTTTCTCATAAATTTTAATAAAAACTTACTAAACGATTCAACGATGAAATTCACCTTACTTTTTCTGCTGACCTTCCTACTCTGCTTCTCCGGTTTTTCACAGGACAACCACGCCACCGCATTACAGGGCATGCGTGTTGATGTGGTTTACCTCGCCTCCAACCTGCTTGAAGGGCGGGCCACCGGCGAGCCGGGCGAATCCCTCGCTGCCCAGTACATCGCCTCGCGTTTTGCCGGTGAAGGCCTCCAGCCAAAAGGTACAGATGGCTCCTGGTTCCAGCCTTTTGATTTTAACATAAAAGAGAACCCTCACTCCAACACCGGCGGCAAAGCAGGCAATGGCAAAAACGTCGTCGCTTTTCTCGACAACGGCGCCCCCACTACCGTGGTCGTCGGCGCTCATTACGACCACCTCGGATACGGGTTGGATGGGTCTTCCCTTTACGTTGGTGACTCCGCCGTTCACAATGGCGCCGACGACAATGCCAGCGGCGTGGCGGCCATGCTGTACCTCGCCCATTACCTGAAAACCTCGCCCGCAAAGCACAACAACTACCTCTTCATCGCCTTCTCCGGTGAAGAACTCGGCTTGTACGGCTCAAAGAATTTTGCCAACAACCCGACGATAGACCTGTCGTCAGTCACTTACATGCTAAACATGGACATGGTGGGCCGCCTGAATAAAGAAAAAGTGCTCGCCATAAATGGCGCCGGTACCTCGCCCGTGTGGAAAGACGAACTGGCGAAAATCTCCGTTGGTGGCATCAAGCCCAAAACTACCGACAGCGGCATCGGCCCTTCCGACCACACTTCGTTTTACCTCAAAGACATCCCGGTATTGCACTTTTTCACCGGCCAGCATACCGATTATCACAAGCCCTCCGACGACAGTGAATTGGTGAACTACAACGGCATTTACGAAGTGGCCCAATTCATGGCAACACTCATCGAAAACCTCGACGGCCAGGGTAAACTGGCATTCACCAAAACCAAAGACGAACAAAAAGAAGCCACCAGCTTCAAAGTTACCCTCGGCGTGATGCCCGACTACGTGTACGAAGGCGAAGGCATGCGCATAGACGCTGTGCTCGACGACCGCCCGGCTCAAAAGGGAGGCCTCAAAGCTGGCGACGTAGTCATTCAAATCGGCGACGTGAAGGTCAAAGATATTTACGGCTACATGGAAGGCCTCGGCAAGTTCAACAAAGGCGATAAGGCCATCGTCAAAGTAAAGCGGAATAATGAGGTGGTTGAGACTGAGGTAGTGTTTTAAACGGTGTTGCGGTGTTGCGGTGTTATGGCAGGGGCGCACCGCAACACCGTAAAACCGCAACACCGTGTGTCACCGTGTCCACCGCCCTCATTTATCATTTTCCAATTCCACACCATAAAACTCGAAATCTTTCATTGAAAAACTGTACAGCTTTTGGCGAAGCAAGACTTGAGGCATAAGCCAGAGCCGCGCAGTGCCATCGAGGCTGACCGACACGACTGTGCCGCCATCCGGCGACACGGCGACATCCGAAACGGGTTCCCGGTGACCGTTGAAATTAAAAAGCAGCCCGCCACTACCATCCCAAACATGAACGGTATTGTCTTCGCCACGGGTGGCAAAACCGCCGTGCGCCGTCAGCAAATATTTCCCGTCCGGCGAGAAGGCCACGGCATTGATGTGCCCACTGCCCGGGCTTTCAAAACTTAGCAATTCTTTCCCGTCGAGGTTCCATAGCCTGGCCTGCCCGGTGCCATCGCCGGAGAGCACCGTTTTGCCATCGGGTGAAAATGCGGCAGCATAAATCTCGCCCTCCTGTTCGCTGAACGTCCGCAGTTCCTGCCCTTTCAGGTTCCACAATTTCAGTGTTTTATCACGGCTGCCGGTGAGCAGGGTTTGCCCGTTGGGCGAAAATGCCACAGTGCGCACTTCGTCGGTGTGGCCGGAGCAGGTAGCCAGCACTTTGCCCTTGAGATTCCAGAGCACGGCGGTGCCGGCGTTGCTGCCGGTGAGCAGGGTTTGCCCATCGGGCGAAATAGCCACGGCGTACACCCGCTCCATATTCCCGGCCAGGGTCACTATTTTATGCCCATTTAAACTCCATAAAATGGCGGTGCCATCTTCCGAGCTGCTCAGCAGAGACTGGCCATCGGGCGAAAAAGCAATATCCGTGACTCTGTCCGAATGGCCTGTGAAGGTCGTTAACAGGCGGGCGTTGCCGCCGTCGTACGTCTCCCACAACACCACGGCATTGCTGGTGCCCCCCGTGGCGAAATATTGCCCATCGGGCGAAAAGGCCACTGCTTCAAAAGCGCTTGATGACGGCTCGGATAAAACAGCCACCTCTGTGGCTGACACATCCCAAACCTTGGCCGTCATATCGTCACCGGCAGTGGCTATCATTTTTCCATCGGCAGAAAAGCACACGCTTTGCACATCCTGCGTGTGCCCGGAGAAGGTGGCGAGGAGCTTGCCGCTCAAGTCCCAAATTCTGGCGGTCTTGTCGCTGCTGCCTGTGAGTACGCTGTTCCCGTCCGGTGAAAAGGCGGCGCTGTTGACAAACATCGAATTGTGCCCGGAGAAAGAGGCCAGTTTATTGCCGCTGAGGTCCCAAAGCCCGGCGGCATCATCGGTGCCGCCGGTCAGAATTTTTCGCCCATCGGGCGAAAAGGCCGCCGAAAGAACAGCACCGGGGTCTGCCACAAAACTTCCCGTCAGGATACCTGCCGTATTCCAGAGTTTCACGAGGCCATCTTTGCCAGCGGTCATCATCAATTGCCCTGTGGGCGAAAAGGCTACCGCCGAAACGCCTTTGTTATGGCCAGAGACGACTAAGAGCAGGGCGCCGTTTTCCGCCCACAGCCGGGCCGTTTTATCGTCGCTGCCCGTGAGTATTTTTCGCCCGTCGGGCGAAAAGGCTAAGCTTGTGACCCGGTTGTTGTGGCCGCTGAAAGTAGCCAGTTCGCGGCCGTTCAAATCCCACAATTTGGCTGTGCCGTCGTTGCTGCCGGTGAGCAGTTTGCCGCCATCGGGCGAAAAGGCCACCGCCACGATGCTTTTTTGATGGCCCTGAAAAGAAGCCAGTTCTTTGCCGCTCAAATCCCACAGCCTGCCGGGGTTAGGTGCTTCCGCCAAGCCACCACCGGTAAAGATGGTATGGCCATTGGGTGAAAACGCCACGACGGAGGCGGGTTTCTCATTGCCGCCTACGCTGAGCCGGTAGTACCGGTTGGAGAGGTTGCTCGAAATATCCCGAAAAGCCATGACGGCCACCGGGTCGCCGGGGTTATTTTGCAGATTGTACCCGGCGATGCGCAGGGCCAGGGTAGGGTCTGCATTTTCTTTTTGAAAAACGAGAGCGGCATTGTGGCTCGCCCGCGTTCGCTTGTTGGCGAGTTGAGTCTGGTGATGGGCGTACACAAATCCGGCAATGGCAGCTGCCGCCAAAATGAAACCCACCGCAGCCAGGATGGTAGCCCGGCGGCGCTTTCTACGCTCTGCCGCCAGCTCCTGTTCCCGCTCGTGGCGAGCCTGCTCTTCAGCTTCGAGGCGTTCCAGTTCTTTGCGTTTTGCCTTAGCTTTGAGTACGGGCGAAACGAGGGTGTCGTGGCAAAGTTCGTAAGTGTAGCCGCCTTGCATGCCCGGCTCGGCGCGCAGCAGGTGGCTGTCCACGAGCTGGCGCAGCGTTTCGGGGGCGATGTATTTGAGTATTTGGCCCTCGTACATGCTCAGCCGGCGCCGCTCCTCCTCGAAGATGAGGTTGTCTTCGATGAGCTTGCGGGCGGGAAGTTGTTCGGCATCGGGCAGGGCGGAGATGCGCTCGTCGTAGTAGTTGCGGATGATGGACTCCAGGTCGCCCACTTGTTCGGGGGTGACTATTTTCAGGCGCTTCCGCATCACCTTTTCTTCAATTGAATGACAGACGATTTGCATCTGCGTGCTCTCGATGGTGGTGCCGCCATCCTGTGTCAGAAAGGACACGATGTTGGCTAAGGCGGCATCGTCGTAGGCAAAGGGTGGGCACTCGAAATCGCCGGTGGCGAGTGCGGGTTGCACGATGGCATGGACGGCCTGCTTTTCATCTAATGCCCTCAATTCGTAACACTGTTTGAGTACAGTTGGCAAATGGTCGCTCAATTGGTTGAGCAGGTGAAGCCGGTCGGAGCGCACGGCAAACACGGCCTTTAGCCCCGGCGACTGCTGGAACAGCGCCGTTTCGTCTTTTGTGAGCAACTGCTTTCCGTTTTTGTAATTGGCCTCCAACTCCTTCCAATACCGCTGCGGGATGGACGTGTACATTGCCTCGGCCAGTTGCCTTCTGAATTCGAGGATAGCCGCCGCCGGGTAGGAAAACAACTCCTCGAACTGGTCGAAAATCAGCAGCACGCCCTTTTCGCCGTTGCATTGAATCTGGTGCTCTTTTATGTCGTGCCAGAGCGTGTTTTCATCTTTTATCAGCTTGTCCAAAAAGGTCTTGGACGATTTGGCGCCTTTCCGCACCACTTGCTGTGTGGTGACGATGGGCATTTGTCCTTGCTTCGCCTCATTGGGGTCCCATGCTGTAAATCGCACGCGCAAGGGTTCGTAATGCCCGTCTTTCAGCACTTCGGGAATAATGCCAGCATTGAGCAACGAGCTTTTCCCCGTGCCCGACTTGCCATATATCACCACCAACTGCTCCACTTGCAGCAGGTTAAAAAAGTTGTCTGTGTCCGTTTTTCGCCCGTAGAATATGTGTTGCTGGGCGGTCTCAAAGGGCCGGGCACCGGGGTATCTGCTTAGTTTTTGAGTCATTTTTCAAATAAGGTTTAGGAGGTGAGCAGGTGCAGGAGGTTTAAACAAACCCCCTGCACCTGCTACACCTCCAAAGCTCATGCTTACGCTGGTGGGAATGCCTTTTCCAGTTCAGAAATCATTTCCAGCATATTGCTCCGAAGGTTGTTGGTTTGCACTTCCTCCTCCTCGTCACGCAGCAGGCCGAGGGTCTTTTTTTGTTTGAGGGCGTTGTGCTGCCCTTCGAGGTTTAGCGCCATGTTGATGAAATCCATGCCCGCTGCGCCGAGCACTTTCAACTGTTCAAGGAGCACCGTAAAGAGTTTTTCAAACTCGTTTTCCGAGATTAAATCCCGCAGGGTATCGAAGGGCAACTGGAGTTTTGCGGCAGCTTCGATACTCTTCGCCATGCCCTTTTCTTCGCATTTCTTATAAAATTCATCCACAAATTTCGTGATGCCCTCCTGCACGAAGGTGATGGTGTATTGCTCGTAACAGTAAGATTCCACCACATCGCTGAGTTGGCTGCTGGCAGCGTTCTTTTTGGATTTGCGCTTCTCCGCATGCTGTCGCAAAATGCGCATGAACAGGTGCATGTACCATTTTTCGAATGGCAGCCCGATGAAAATAAAGTAATCGGCAGCGAAGATGTTGGCCTTTAACACCGGCGACATGCTCTTCGCCTCGAACACGGATTCTAAGTAGGCGTAAAAATCATCGTAGGTGAGCACGAGGGAGTTGCGCTCATCCACGTCGCCCATCATGTTGAACACCAGAGGGCGAGCCTTGGTAGGCTTTTGAATACCCTCCGGGTAAGGCTCTTTTTTGTAATAAAATTGGTAGTCAACAGGGAGGTTCTGGCTCGTGTAGGCCTCTTTCATTTGTTGGCCGGGCGAAAAATTCAGGACATGGTGGAAAGGGATGCGCGCCAGTTTTTGCAAAATCTTGGCGGCCTCCGGTTGCGGTTGGCTGTAAAACTCTTTTACCTGCTGCCAGGCATCTATCTCGTTTGCGCCGGGCAGGTAGTGAAACCACCCATCCTCATATACGCGGATGCCGAGCGCCTCTTCCTCTTTTTTTAAAAAGCTGGCGAGCCGGGTCTCCAGTTTCCCATCTTTTTGAGAGTCGAAAATCCCCGGCCCGACGCAGAGGATACATTTCTCTTTTTCCAAAAACTCGAAGAGAATGTCCCAATTGATGTTGGCCTCGATGAAAGGTGCCTTCGCAGGTTCTTTAGATTCGGGTGGCATTGTCGCTATTTTATTGCTTGGTGCTATTGGCGGCGGATGGAAGGATTGCCGCCTTCTGCGCCCGCCTTCGCCCTATTATTTTCATAAAAATTGAGAAGCGTGAAAAATAGCTCATAGTTGTGAACAACGGAAAACTTTTGCGCCATTTCGGGCAAACGGGCTATGTGTGACCGTCATTATTTCGAAGAAAATTATTCCACGGCTGGCAGAAAGGCCGGGGGTATCACATGAAACCAATACTTTAGAGTGCCAGTATCCATTGCATCACTCCTTTCCCTCCGCCTCCAACTCCGCCGCCTTGCTTTCCAGCCCGTCCGGGCGGTGCACCGCTGCCCGTCGTGCCCGTCGCAAGTCGCATCCCATATCCATCGGATTGCGGCAACGGGGGAGCCGTCGTTTTTATGCTTTATTCCTTGCTTTTGCTTTGGCGACGGCAGCATGAAGTTTGGCTTGCAAGACTTCACGAGGCGGCAGTTCGGTCAGGTATTGTGCTACCCGGATATTGCCCTTGTCCAGCATGAGCAGTTCGATGTGTTCATCGGCTTTCCCAGCGCAAAGAATCAGTCCAATAGGCGGATTTTCTCCTTCAACGATTTCATATTTTTCCAACCAGCGCAGATAGAGTTCCATTTGGCCTTTATCCTGCGGCCTGAACTTGCGCAATTTGAGGTCTATCGCCACTAAGCGTTTCAGGCGGCGGTGGAAGAAAAGCAAGTCAATATTATAGTCTTCATCGTCAATGACAATGCGTTTTTGGCGGGCGAGGAAAGCGAAGTCGCTGCCAAGTTCGATAATAAAATGTTGCAATTCGACGAGGATGGCGGTTTCCAGGTCCTTTTCGGAGTAGGTGTCTTTCAGGTCTAAAAAATCCAGCAGGTAGGGGTCCCGAAAAACGAAGTCCTCCGAGAGGACATTCGATTTTTCCAATTGGGCAAGTTCCATTCGGATAAGCTCATCCGGTTTGCGGGAGATGGCGGTGCTCTCATACAGCATGGAGTTGATGCGCTCTTCCAATTGCCGGGTACCCCAGCCTTCGAGGCGGCACATTTCCATGTAATAGCGGCGTTTGAGGTCGTCTTCGATGCGAATGAAAATACGAAAGTGGGTCCAGCTAAATAGTTTACGCGGCGCGTAAACTATTTCAAAATCCGGAAAGAAGGTAGCGAAGCGAACGAAAAGCCAAAGGTTGATATGGTTATATCCGGTTCCGAATTCTAACGTGAGTTTTGCGCTTAGGTTCTTAATGACCTGCTTTCCGAATTCTGCCCTTTGATTTTGCAAAACCTCGGTATGAATCCGTTGGCCGATATGCCAATAAAGCAGCACCCGCTCACTGTCCACCGCACGGTAGGCATTTTGCCGGGCTTGAAGCACGAGCGATTTGACGTCTTGAAATAATTTATCTTCGGGCAACATTTCTCTGGTTTGTTTGCTGATTTTCAAAGCCTTGAAAAATACCTTTGCAGCACCTTATACCCGATAGCCCCAGGCAACTCAAACTATCGGGGTTCGTGTTTCTAAAGGTTGCCTTTGCGAAGGTATCAAATTTGTAAAAACCCGCACCTCCCGCTCTTTCCTGAAAATTTCACCACTGTTTTGCCGAAAGGTTTGTTGATGCTCCCCGCTGGTTCGGGCCGAAGGGTTTTCGTCTGTTAAATCTGGACTTTTTACACAACGCTGCCCGTCGGGGCAGTAGCAAATCGCATCCGATAGTTATCGGATTGCGACAACGGGTTTTTCGCTTGCCCTTGTTCCTGACTAACCTTTGCCTGCGAAGCTTCGAAATCAGGTGCTTTGTTGTTTGTTTCAATCGTCAATTTTGCCAGTTTTTTCCAATGCCTTGACATTCAGCGCAGGCAGGTAATTGGAAGAAGTCACGACCTTTTTGCCGGTTTTGGCTTCCAACTCTTTTCTGGCGTTCCCGGCAATTTTGCCGCCTTCCCTGGCAGCGACCTTGTTTTTGTCAAAGCCCTGTGGGTGCTGCGTTCGCACGATTTCGGTCGTGGATGCCTCGCTCAACATGGAGAAAATCAGTTCCAAATCAGTCATGTGGTCACGCAGGTTCTGGCTTTTCAACCCTTTCAGGCGCTTGTATTCGGAAGGCGTCAACCCGAAAGTTGCTTTGGAAATCTCAGCCGTCAGAATCGCATATTCGATTTGCTCCCTGACGCCGTGCACGTCCCATTCGTCTGTCAGTTCTTCCCGAATGGCGATGCTGCGCATTCTTCGTTCAATCCAACCTTCCGGGTAGCCTTTTGCCTTGTAAAGTTCCCTGGCTCGCTGGGCAGCCACTTCGGGATTTTCTATTTCCTCCAACCGTTCCGCACCGACTTTGGCAAGCCAGCGCTTGAATGGCTCCGCTTTGGGAGAAGGGATGGACTGAATGATGCGAAGCACTCCTTCGGCGGGCGATGCCTGCACTTTTCTCCGCTTGCCGTCGGCGGCGGTCATTTCAACCGGGGTACAAATTGTACCCCAGTTGGCATTCATCTCCGGGTCGCGGCTGCGCATTTTTTTGACGTATTGCTTCACGTCCTGGCTGTCAGTCAGCACTTCCACCACGTCTTGGACGGAGAAATACCACTTTTGTTCTTCTTCATTCCAAACAGAGCGGACTTGTTTTGCCTCGAATAGTTTGATGCTTGTCATTTGTCTTGAAATTATTTGATTCAAAGGTGGGAAGAAGCCAATGTTTTTATGTGATTTTTTTCGGTTTTTTATTTCCGCAGCGCCTTCGCCGCTGCCACGTCCGGGTGCGTTACGCCTTCCGCTTCCAGCCCGTCCGAGCAGTCAGGGCGGGCTGTCCGGGCGGTACACCGCTGCCCGGCGGGGCCTGTGTTGCCGTTGTGAAGAACAAGCAGGTTTGGAGTTTTTGTTAAAAAGTATAAAAGTGCCGGTTGCAAACCGGCATAAGCAAAGGGTAGGTTGAAATGAAAGAGAGGAAAGGAGGAAGGTGGAAGATGTGCGCCCAGCGGAGAAAGCCTTTGACGGTTACTTCCCTTCCTCCACCTTTTTCAAATCTGCCGCGGTCAGCTGGACGCCGGCAGCCCGGAGTTGTTTCAGGGAAAACTGCGCCGCCACGTGCGGGCAGTAGGGGCGCACCTGCCACACCTTCACCGTCTTGTCATCAGACCCCGAAACCAGCTTTGAGCCGTCGGGGGAAAAGGCGACCGAAGTGACAGTGCCCTCGTGCCCCTCCAAGGTGAACAGTTCCTGCTGCGCCGCCACGTCCCACACCTTCACCGTCTTGTCCCAAGACCCCGAAGCCAGCTTCGTGCCGTCGGGGGAAAAAGCGACCGAAGTGACAGTGCCCTCGTGCCCCTCCAAGGTGAACAGTTCCTGCTGCGTCGCCACGTCCCACACCTTCACCATACTGTCCCAAGACCCCGAAGCCAGCTTCGTGCCGTCGGGG
>SCUG01000621.1 GCA_004297645.1 Saprospiraceae bacterium
TTCATTGCCCTCACTATTTGTACTAAGCCTATTTGGTTCTGGCTGCATCCCGATTACCCGGATGGCTAAAGTTTAATAGCAAATGTCAAATGGACAAAACCTGGCGTTCAAAAGTATAAAAGCGGAACTTTCAGCGGAGATGATATTAAAAGGGGAAGAGGTTTTCGTTGGTCACGCAGCAATGGTGGGTAATCTGACGATGAAAACGCTTCCTATCCCCGGGGTGGATTCTATTTCGATAGCGCCTTCGTGCAACTGTACTATTCTTTTGCATAATGACAATCCGATACCGTGGCCTTTGGCAGCAGACTGGCCGTAAACGCCTCGATAAAAAGGAGAAAAGATTTTATCCTTTTCATCCTCAGCAATGCCAAGACCGTTGTCACGAAAGCGGATTTCAATATTTTTTTCCCTATTGGAGAGGGAAATATAAACGGCTTTGTCAGGCGAGAATTTGCAGGCATTGTCTATGAAGTTGACAAAAGCCGTGGTGAGCAGCTGCTCATTTCCCCTGATGGTCAGGTCGCTTTCGTTTTCAGGCAAAGTATCGTAGTCGAGTTGAAAATGGTAAGAGGGATGATGTTTGGCAAGTTCTTCCTGTGAAACGAACAAAGTTTCATCTATGCGGACATTTGTAAAATGCAGGCGTTGGCTATCCATCCCCGACTTGGCTAACAAAAGCAAGCCGTTGGTCAATTCCACTAATGTTTTGGTGTAATCGAGCAACGAGTGAAGTACCTGGCGATAATCTTCTGCCAGCCGTTCTTTGGCCAGAACGACTTCCAATTGGCTGCGCATGGCAGCAAGGGGTGTACGCAATTCGTGGGAAGCATTGGAAACAAAACTTTGCTGAATATCGAAAGCAGTTTGGAGACGGTACAGCATCCGGTTGAAATTCATGGCCAACATGGCGATTTCATCTTTGTGGTTGCCCTCGTCAATCTGCTGACTGAGGGTGCCGGCTGAAATTTTGGATACCTGTCTGTTCATTTTGGCGAGCGGCTCCAACACTTGCCGGGCAAATAACCGCCCCGCCAAAACGATAATTCCAATACCGATAAGAAAGCCTGTCACCAAGATGGTACGCAGGTTGGCGAGTTTCCTGCGCCCATACCTGTCAAAAGCATAGGCTATGGCCACAAATTCTTCGTCGCCCTGCCGGTAAAGAATGCCTAAGTACTCGAATGTATTTTTAGCAAAACGGATTTGCCCTTCCTTTCGAATCCGGTCTAACAACTCTTTTGAAAAATCAATTTCCGGCTGGTCACTGCTGCTATAAGCGAGGCTATTGTTCTTTTCAAAAACCAATATTTTCTCTTCCGGCAAGGCCGGCACGGAGTTTTGGTCAATAATGCGGAGTAAGTTTTTATCCACTTCCTCAACGCTCACCAGCAAACGTGCAGTGGTGATAGCCCTTCTCTCTAACCGGTCGTAAAATTCCTCCTGGCGGTACTTAGCCGAAACCGTAAATATGGCAATGGAAAAAAGTAGCAGGATGGAAGCCACTATGACGGAGAAGCTGAGCGTAAGCCTTGCACGTATGTTCATGGCAGTAGGAGGTATTCAGTGTGAGGTGAAGTATTGCCGTTCAACAGGTTTAGCAGGAGTAGCAAGTTTAGTTTAAACCTCCTGAACCTGCTATACTGTCGAGCGTTAGGTTTTGTCCATCCCGGGTATTGGGCGCTGGCTTCGCTGGCTTAGGGGTTTGGGGGCGAAGCCCCCAATATCCCCTCCCCCCGGCACCGCCGGAGGCGGCG
>SCUG01000622.1 GCA_004297645.1 Saprospiraceae bacterium
GCGTGAAATCATAAAGAACCAGCGTCTTTCAGCGTCAAAAAAACCGTTTGGAATTTTTCTCTTAACACCCCTAATTAGGGATTTGGAATTGCAAAGCTACTAATTTTCGTCACGGGCGAACGGGGGATATAACGAACACCTGCGTTTAAGTTTTCGTTAAAAGTGTTGGGGGCAGTACAGTTCGGTTGGCCGGCCGCAACTGAAAACGATGACATGCAGTTGTTACCTTTGTTTTCTTAACCTGTGCTGTGAGTGCCTGGAACGCTTGAAGCAATCCAGGTGCTGAAGGCTGTAAAAATAAATTGAAAATCATGCGTACCAACTTTGCCGCGTTATTGTTCGCTTTGTTTCTCACCAGGTGCTCCAATGCACCGGCTACCACCCAAACCCCGGCGCTGGAAAATCAGTCAACCGGGCAAACCATCGAAACCAGCGCTATTGCCGGTAATGACCAAACGCCGTCACTGGAAGCTACCGCTGCCCCCCAACCCGAAGGAAGCGTTGCTACCACTCAAACGACCCCCCGGCAGGTGTCTCAAAAAATGCAAGCCGCCGAAGCGCTGCCTCCTTCTGCCGCCGAAACGGCTGCCCCAAAGGCTGAAGAACCGGCAGCATCCGGCACCGCCATCCCAAAAAATGAAAAGGCTACCCCCGCATTGAAGCAGCCCCCGGCCCAAAACGCTGCTCCTGCCTCCCCTCCCAGCCACGAGGCTTGGGACAAATTGCTGAAGCAATACGTCAGCACTGCGGGGAAGGTGAATTACGCTGGCCTCAAAAAAGACGTGGCCCGGCTCGATGCCTACCTCGCCACGCTGTCTGCCAACCCTCCTCAGAGCAGTTGGTCGCGGGGCGAAAAAATGGCCTTCTGGATAAACGCCTACAACGCCAACACCGTGAAACTCATCGTTGACAACTACCCGCTTAGCAGCATCACCAAGCTACATGGCGGCAACCCCTGGAAGGTGGAATGGATAAAAATCGGCGGCAAAACCTACAGCCTCGACTTCATCGAGAACGGCATACTGCGGCCCCAATTCAAAGACGCCCGCATACACTTCGCCGTGAATTGCGCCGCCAAATCCTGCCCCCCCCTGCTCAACCGGGCCTGGACGGCTGCCACTTTGGAAAGCAATTTCGAGCAGCAGGCAAAGGCTTTCATTAACAACCCAGCTTTCAATAAAATCAGCGCTAAAGAGGTGCAGGTGAGCAAAATCTTCGAATGGTACGCCGCCGACTTCGGCGACCTCGCCAGCTTCCTGAACAAATACGCTGCTACTCCAATAAAGCCCAACGCCAAAGTAAAGTACCTCGAATACAATTGGGCGCTGAATGAGTGAGGGGCAGCGTATCTATCTGTGGCTGATGGCCCGCCGGAAGGCCCCGGCGGCACCTTTGAAAGGGGCTTTTCGATTTTTTTAAAGTGGGTGGTATTTTAACGGCTTTCCGTTTTTAATTTAAAAAAAAGCCCGCCCGCCGGTTTGGCGGATTCGAAAAAAAACACGTTTTTTGAGACTTGTTTCTCTTTAATTCAAATATCCAACGTGAAAGTACTTTCAAAAGCCAGCGTTTACGGATTAAGAGCGCTGATGTACATTGTAGCAAAAAAGGAGACGACGCGTTATGTGAACATTGGAGAAATCTCCAAAGAGTTGGATATTTCCTTTCATTTTCTGACGAAGATATTTCAGTCGCTTACCCAAAACAACATCCTGGAATCTTACCGGGGCCCCAACGGCGGCGTAGCGTTGGTGAAACCACCAGACCAGATTTTTCTAATTGACATCGTAAAAATTCTCGATGGAGCTGACTTTTTTGATAAATGCCTGTTGGGTCTGCCCGGTTGCGGAAATTTCGACCCATGTCCAGTGCATGATTTTTGGGCGGTGACTAAAGCAGCCCTCAAAGTTGAATTCGAGACGACTTCCCTGGCAGAGCTGGGAGCAAAAGTGAGCGAAGATAGATTGAGGTTGCGGCCATGATTTTTTTTGCACAAAAACAAGACAAAATACTCTTAAGATAAAACACCTGAATGCCTGCTTTGCAACAAGAAACAACCCACCCTATTTCCCAAATCGTAAAAAACAACTACGAATGTGCGGCAGCAGGCTTTTCAGGAGACTGTATTCTTTAACCATCAAATTTTTTTTCTCATGAAAAAATCTTTACACCTCCAATTTTTCTTTTTGCCGCTGCTGTTGGTGCTGGCACTCAAGGTGCAGGCACAAGAGTATCGCACCATTGACGGCACCGGCAATAACCTCATTCACCCCGAATGGGGGGCAGTGGGGATGCACATTATCAACGGAACCCCTGGTTTTTCCGACGGTATTTCGGCACCGGCCGGGCCGGATTGGCCCAACCCCCGCTTCGTCAGCAACGCCCTGTTCGCACAAAGCACGCTAACAAATGACAGCCGCGGCCTCAGCGCGTACACCTGGGTCTGGGGGCAGTTTATTGACCACGACCTCACTTTATCGCCCAACCACCCCAGCGAGGTGATGAACATCGCCGTGCCGCCTTATGATGCCTACTTCGACCCTACAGGCACAGGAACGGTTACCATACCCATGAATCGCTCGGATTACGACCCGGCCACCGGCACCGGAATCAATAATCCAAGAACCTACTACAACGGTATTACTGCATTCGTTGATGCTTCGACTATTTACGGGTCTGATGCCCCGCGGGCAGCCTGGTTGCGCACCTTTAGCGGCGGCAAGCTGAAAATGTCAGCGGGCAATCTGCTGCCATACAACACCACAACGGGCGAATACGATGCGCCCGTTGACCCCGGCGCACCGGGGATGGCCATGCCTTTTCCCAATGTGCTAAAGTACTTCGTGTCGGGGGATGTGCGGGCCAATGAAAACCCCTTCCTCGCGGGGTTGCACACCCTTTTCGCCAGGGAACACAACCGCCTCTGCAACGAGCTGGCCGTGCAACATCCCGAATGGACGGATGAGCAACTTTACCAGCAGGCCCGCAAATTGGTGGGCGCCGAGATTCAGGCCATCATTTACGAAGAATGGCTGCCGGTTTTGGGCATGGAGGTCACGCCGTATAGCGGCTACGACCACTTCGTCAATCCCGGAATTTTAAATGTGTTCAATACAGCCGCCTACCGCTACGGCCACACTACCATCACCAGCCTGATGGTGCGCATGGACAACAACGGCGAGTACATGCCACAAGGCGATATTTTGCTGCGCAATGCTTTTTTTAACCCCACTGCCATCACTGAAGTTGGGGGAATCGAACCCTACCTGATAGGCATGGCTACCGTAGTGCAGCAAGATTTCGACTGCAAGATCATTGACGACCTGAGAAACTTCCTCTTTGGACAACCTGGCAGTGGAGGCCTTGACCTGGTAGCTACCAACATCAACCGCGGCCGCGACCGCGGATTGCCCGACTACAACACCGTCCGCACAGATTTCGGCCTGCCTGCCCTCCAAAATTTCTCGGAGTTCAGCAGCGATCCCCTGATGAACGAAAATTTGGAGTTTGTGTACGGCGACATCAACAAAATAGACCCCTGGGTGGGTATGCTCGCCGAAAACCACATGCCTGATGCCTTGTTCGGGAAAACGGCCATGACCATTGTAAAAAAACAGTTTATGGACCTGCGGGATGGCGACCGCTTTTATTATGAAAACGATTACTGGCTGACGGAAGAAGAAAAACAGTGGATAAAAAATACCCGGCTGTCAGACGTGATACGGCGCAATGCGCCGGTGACAATCATCCAGGATGACATTTTTGTGGCGGAGCCTTTTCTCACGGGTGTTTTTGAGCGCAAAACAAATGAGGAAATTGCCTTCGGCCTTTACCCCAACCCGGTGCACCAGCAAATGTCGCTGCGCATAGGGGTGGTGCAGAAGCAGGAGGCTACTTTGCAGATTGCTGATGGGCAGGGCAAGGTTGTCGTGGATAGGGCGCTTCGCTTGTCGCCGGGGAATAACATCGTTTCGCTGAGCCTGCCGGGCGATTTACCTGCCGGGTATTATGTGGCAACCATAGTGGCCGGTGGCCGCACCGGTTCGCAAAGCTTTATTAAGCAATAGGTTTGGGTATTTGTACTTCACTTTGGATATATGCCGGGCGGGGAATTTCCCCGCCCGGATTTCTTGCCTGCGTTTTTTTTTAGAAGCAGGCCGGGGCAGAGGGGGAAGGAGGGCACACTACTTTTCCGACATCTACCGGATTACTTTTTATACTTTTGAGCTAAGAAAATACAGAAAAACGAGCCTTTCATCAGACCGTCAAAAAAAAACGATGAACGCTCATGATTACTTATGAAGAGAACGCAGTTCAAACACTTGCACCCGAAACCCTGAGCGACCAATTTGAGGCGATGCCTTTTGAAGAGCGCATCCGCGTGTTGTACGACATATTCGAGGAAGAGGAGGTGCTGTTCACTTCATCGTTCGGCACCAACTCGGCGTTGTTGCTCCATTTGGTGAGCCGGGTGCGTCCCACCCAAAAGGTTTATTTCATCAATACCCGATTTCATTTTGCGGATACACTGGCCTACAAAGCAAAGTTGAGCGCTCTGCTGAACTTGCAGGTAGAAGAGGTGCTGCCCTCTCCCCACCTCCACGAATTGGCAGTCCACAACCACCTGTGGGAAAAACATCACGACACATGTTGCTACCTGAACAAGGTGCTACCCCTGGAGCCACTCAAAGCCCGGCACAAAGTATGGATTTCCGGCCTGATGGCCTATCAGACGAACCAACGCAGCCGGCTTCACATTTTCGAGGGGGCCGGTTTAGGAGACAAAATCTGGAAATTCAGCCCCATCCTCGACATGACGGAAGAGGAGAGCCGTCAGTACAAGCTAAAACACCAGTTGCCTCCTCATCCGCTGGAATGCAAGGGGTATGGCTCGGTAGGTTGCGTGCATTGCACCACAAAGGATGTTGGCCGCAATGGCCGTTGGAAAGGCACGGGGAAGACCGAATGCGGGTTGCATTTTTCATAGTGGGCTACCTCCAGTCTGTCTCTTCTTGAGGGGGGGCAGTGGCGATTAAATGGTGCTGGTTTTCTCTGCCTGCATCAGTGAGGAATTACGAACTTTTACCAATTTTTTCTTGCTCTGCCGGCCTGCTAAATGGTTAATCATTCCATTGAAAATAAGTGCGTGCAGTGGCATCATGCTGTACCAATAGAAGCGGCCCCACAGGCCGAGCGGGCGGAAGGTCGCGGTTTGGCAGAGATGCCATTTATCGTCTTTTCTAACAATTTTGAACTCGAGCCATGCCTCACCGGGGAGTACCATTTCGCCAAATAGGAGCAACCGCCGGCCGGGCTTATCAGCCACCAGCACCCGCCATAAATCGAGGGCATCACCGGCAGTGATTTTATCGGGATTGGTGCGGCCGCGATGCAGACTCACCCCGCCGGCAATTTTATCGAGCAGTCCCTTCAGCCGCCACACTACATTCCCATAATACCAGCCCCGTTGGCCGCCAATACTCCAGATATTTTCGAGCACCTGTTCCATTCTGTCTTCGATGCAGCGGTACCTTGTATCGCTGACACAGCCATGCCGTGGCACCATGAGGTAATCTATCATTTGCTGGCTCATATTGGAAGAAACGAAGGCATCTTTCCAGCTACTGATGACCATGTTTTCGCTGATTCTCTTAAATGCCCTTTGTACAGCTACCTTATAGGTGAACAATGTGATGCCGAGTTCTCCGGCCAGCGTATTGGGGCGGCAGATGATGTTGACTTTCATGCTGTTCACTAAGTTCACCGTGAGCGGATAGGAGGTGGAAGTAATGAAATATAGCCAATACGAGGACAACCTCGGCGACATGAACGGCACTGTAAAAATCCAACGTTTCAGTTTGCGTACTTCGGCAAACTGAAGCAGCATTTTCTTGTAGGTCAATACCTCCGGCCCGCCGATGTCGAAATCCTTGGAAAAGGTTTTCTCTTTGAGCATGATGCCCGACAAATATTGAATGACGTTGCGGATGGCGATGGGCTGGCATTTGGTGTTGAGCCATTTTGGCCCTATCAGAAAAGGCATTTTTTCCACCAGGTCGCGGATGATTTCAAACGAGGCACTGCCCGAACCTACGATGATGCCCGCCCGCAAAATAGTGGCCGGGATATGGCTTGAACGCAGCACTTGCTCCACCTTGAAGCGGCTCTGCAAGTGAGCGGAAAGTACTTTTTCATTGACGATGCCACTGAGGTAGATGATTTGCTGGCAGCGGGTAGTCTCAATGAGTTGCAGAAAATGACGTGCAGCGACGATTTCCTTTTCAGCAAAATTTCCCGGGCTGCTCATCGAGTGTATCAGGTAAAACGCCACCTGGATGTCTTTGGGGATTGCCCCGGCCGGGGGCGGTTGCAGAAAGTCAATTTCGATGACCCGGCTCTGCTCATTGAGCACACCGCCGTCAAAACGCTTCCGGTCGCGAACGCAGCAATAGAGTGCATGCCCCTGTTCTGTCAAGACGGGTACAAGACGTTGGCCGATGTATCCATTCGCTCCGGTTATAAGGACTTTCATGCTGAAAATAAATGAAAGCTAAAATTAAGTTTTTTTAGTCCTTAAACTTCCATTTCGCAGATTTTTTTCTGCAAAAGGGCTATCTTTAAAACACTCGTGCGAAATACCGTTGTCACAGATTTTGGCAAGAAAATTCTCTTTATTAAAGCTACATTCCCGCGGCCCAGACTAACTTTGGTGCTTACAATTCTGGCATTACCATGAAATACCTTTTTGCTGCTTCTTTTTTTCTCCTCTTTTGCCTTCGGGCCGAATCGCAAACCATTCGCCGGGTGTTGTTATTTGCTGCTGACAGCAGCAACTTCGATTTGAAAGCCCAGCGGCAGATGTTGCGGGCCGATTCCGCCGGCATCATAGCGCGGGACATTTGGGTGGCCGTCTTTACTGCACCGCAGAAAATGCGGCGGATGTACGAGCATTACCAAGTGGATAGAAGCGGTTTTACCCTGCTCCTCATCGGCCCGGGCGGCGCCGAAGAATTCCGCTCCGAAGAACCTCTCCCGGCTGAAAAACTTTTCGAAATTATTGATCATCTTTCTGCCCCGGAGGAGGGGCTTCAGTCCCAAAGCAAAGAAAAAGGAGGGTGACGGAACCGCTGTTTTCCCCCACCATTTCGCTGTTTGCCGCTCCGCTTCTTTCCCCTTCCAAAACGAATGATATATCTTGCACCCTGACGGGTAATTAGAAATTGGGAATTCCCAATTCGCAATAATTCTCCAATGTGGACATCCTACCTTGTGCAACGCAACGAATTAGACGACGAAGTCTGGGATGATTTCGTGGCCGCTTCGCCGCAGCAATACCTGTATTATTACACTTGGTACCTCGATGCCGCCTGCCCCGGCTGGCATGCCATCGTGGTGGAAGAGAATGGGAAATGGGTGGCCGTGATGCCGCTGCCGCTGCGCAAAAAGGGAGGTGTCATGTATGCGTTTCAACCTCCCCTCACCCAGTTTTTGGGAATCATTTTCTGCCCGGCCCCAATGGTGCGTCACAGCTATTACGGCTTCCTCAAAAATGCCACTCAAAAGGCCATTGAGGCCTTGCCACCAATGGCTGCATTCGATATGAACCTGCACCCCGGTATTGATTATTTCCTGCCATTTTTTTGGAACAAATTCACGGTGCAGGCCCGCTTCACATACCTCCTTCCTTTGGACGGTGATTTTCAGAGCTTGCAAAAAAACTTCTCCCAAAACGTGGCACGGGCAGTAAAGAAATCGCAGAAAGATGGCGTTGCCGTTAGCCTTTCAAGCGATGAAACGATATTGTTGGGGCTGCTCCGAAAGGAAGGGATTTTTGATGAAATGTGTGCGGATACATTCAGGCGTGTTTGGGAAAAAGTACGGCGCAGTGGAAATGGTTTCATCCTCCATGCCACCGTTCCCGAAGGCAAGGTATCCAGTGCTACCGCTTTCATCCTGGATGGTGGGCGGGCGATTCTTTATGCAAGTGCATCAGACAGGGATAGAAAAAATTCCGGCGCCAATGCGCTGGTTGTTTCAGAGGCCATCAGGCGATGCTGTGAAATTGATGGCATCCGGTGGCTCGATTGCGAAGGCTCTATGCTGGAAGGGGTCGAGCAATATTTCCGGTCATTCAACCCTGTGGCTAAGCTGTACCTGAACGTTCAGCGGCTAAAGTATCCATTGCTTTATAAACTCTATCGCAAACTGACGTAAACAAGAATTCGATATTCCATTTCACCTAAATTCATGCATCATGAAACAAAACAGACGCAAGTTCATCAAACACACCGGCCTCGCCACAGGCGCAGGTTTACTCTGGCTATATGGCTGTAGCCAAAACGGCACCCCTGGCGGCGTAACCGGTGAGCAAAAGGACAGCACCGCCACGGCTGCCACTTCCGGCGGCCTATTTTTCAAAATCTCCCTGGCACAGTGGTCGTTACACCGCACCATCATGGAGAAAAAGGAGCTCGACAACCTCGACTTCGCAGCCACAGCCCGAAACAAGTACGGCATTGACGCCGTGGAATACGTCAGCCAGTTTTTTGCCACTAAGGCCAAAAACCAGGCATACCTCGCCGAAATGAATAAGCGCGCCGCCGGCAACGGCGTCACCAACGTGCTCATCATGATTGACAACGAGGGCGGCATGGCCGAAACCGATGACAAGCTGCGCCACCAAGCCATCGAAAATCATTACAAATGGGTGGACGCCGCACATTTTCTTGGCTGCCACAGCATCCGCGTGAACGCCTTTAGCAGCAACCCCGACCCCGTGGCTGCTGCCTCTGCCGCTGCCGATGGGCTTGGCAAACTCGCCTCTTATGCCCAGCCTGCCGGCATTAACATCATCGTCGAAAACCACGGCGGCTTTTCCTCCAATGGCCAATGGCTCTCCGGCGTCATGGAACTCGCCGGCATGGACAATCTCGGCACCTTGCCCGACTTTGGCAACTTCTGCCTCCGCCGCGACAACAAAACCGGCAACCCCTGGGAGGGTGAGTGCATCGAAGAATACGACCGCTATAAAGGAGTGGCCGAAATGATGCCTTACGCCAAAGGCGTCAGCGCCAAATCCCACGACTTTGACGAAAACGGCAACTGCATAGAAACCGACTATGCCCGCATGCTGAAAGTGGTGAAAGACGCTGGCTACGCCGGCCGCATCGGCATAGAATACGAAGGCGATAAGGTCAGCGAAGACGAGGGCATTCGCCTGACGAAGGCTCTGCTCGAAAGAGTGGGGGCAGAGCTGGGGTGATCTGCCCCGCCCTTGTTCCCGATTTTCGGGCGGGCATTCCCGAAGGGATGGAAAGAGGAAATGACAAAATAGTCCAAACAACATGAGCGATTCCGGCAAATACACCTTTCTAATTATTTCCTTAGCTGCCCTTTTCTTCCTCCCCTTCCTCGGCGGGGTACACCTCTTCGATTGGGACGAGGTGAACTTCGCCGAAATCAGCCGGGAGATGATGGTGCTCGGCGACTACCTGCGGGTACATGTGGACTACCAGCCGTTTTTCGAAAAACCACCACTGTTTTTTTGGCTGCAAAGTGCGACCATGCACGCCTTCGGCGTGAATGAATTTGCCGCCCGGCTGCCCAATGCGCTGTGTGGCATAGTCACGCTCGTGCTGCTTTTCCAGATCGGTAAAAAGCTGTTCAGCGCCCGGTTCGGCCTCATCTGGGCGGGTGCCTGCCTCGGCTCGGTGCTGCCGCATTTGTATTTTAAATCTGGCATCATAGACCCCTGGTTCAACCTGTTCACTTTTTTAGGGCTGTACGGCTTCATCCTCAGTATCTGGAAAAAGGACGGGGAAAGTAGCGTTTGCTTGACACGGAGCGAATGGCGCCACTTCTTTTTGGGAGGCCTGTCGCTCGGTGCTGCCGTGTTGACGAAAGGGCCGGTGGCGTATTTGGTGGTGGGACTTTGCCTGGCGGTGTATTGGGCCAAACAGCGCTTCGGGGCGTTTGTGCCGTTGCCGCAATTGCTCCTTTACGGCGGAGCGGCACTGTTGCTGCCGCTCGCCTGGTTCGGCGCCGAAGCCTTGTCGAACGGCCCGGCATTCACCGTCGAATTTCTGCGGTACCAGTTGCGGCTGCTGCTCACGCCCGATGCCGGGCACCAGGGCTTTCCCGGCTACCATGTGGTGGTGCTGCTGGTGGGCTGTTTCCCGGCGTCCATATTTGCCATTCGTACTTTTTTTAGAAAAACGCCGTCGCCGCACATCATTCAATCCGATTTCACGACTTGGATGTCCATCCTTTTTTGGGTGGTGCTCATTCTGTTCACCCTGGTACGCACGAAGATTGTCCACTACTCTTCGCTTTGCTATTTCCCGCTCACCTTTTTGGCAGCGTTGACGGTGGACGAAATCGTGGCCAGGCGCAGCCGTCTGCTCAAATGGGAGCGCATGGGCCTCCTCACCATCGGTGGATTGTTCGGCCTCGTCACGCTGGCTGCACCCTTCGCCGGGATGTACATTGACCGCCTCAAGCTCTTCGTCAAAGACCCGTTTGCTGCCGCAAATATGGGCGCAGCGGTGCATTGGTCCATGTGGGATTTGGTACCGGGGCTGCTACTCCTGGCTTGTCTGATGCTATTTTTTTATTGGCTGCGCCAAAACCAGCGGGAAAAGAGTTTCATGGCGCTTTTCCTTGGCATGGCGCTGTTCGTCAGTGCCACGCTCATTTTCTTCATCGCCAAAATAGAGGCTTACTCCCAGCGCGCTGCCGTCGGGTTTTGCGAAACCCTGGCGGGCGAAGACGTGTACGTGCGCTGCGTGGGTTACAAGTCATACGTGCCACTGTTTTATACCAAAAAAATGCCGGGTGGAAACTCCCAAAGCTACGACCAAAACTGGCTGCTTACCGGCCCCATTGACAGGGACGCCTGGTTCATCACCAAAATCCAAAAGGCGGACCGTCTGCGGCAGTTGGGCACCCTGGAAGAAATGGGGGAGAAGAATGGGTTTGTCTTTTTCAGGCGGCGAAAGTAAGCGGTGGATGGTTCTTTAGTCTTCAGTCCTCAGTCTTCAGTCTTCAGTCTTCAGTCTTCAGTCCTCAGTCTTCAGTCTTACTATTTTCTGCAAAATGGAGTGCCTGCCTGAATGTTAGCGGGTTGTCTTCTCCGATTTTCAAAAATTCCATTTCGTTGGTTGCGTTTTCCTGACGGGCAATTTCCTGCATCAACCGCAGTGGCTCGCCCAATGGCTCATCCGACAGGTCGAAAGTGCCGTAGTGCATAGGCACCAATTTCCCGGCCCCCAGGTCGCGGAATGCCCGGAAGGCATCGTGCGGACTCATGTGGTTGGAGTGCATGAACCATTCGGGCGCAAAGGCTCCGATGCCGAGGATAGCGTAGTCAATGTGCGGGAAAAGCTCCGCCGTTTGCTGGAAATGGCTGCCGTAGCCTGAGTCGCTGCCGAAGTAAACCGTCACGTCTTTCGTTTGCAACATAAATGCGCCCCAAAGGCGGCGGTTGGTGTCGGTGACCCAGCGGCGGCACCAGTGGCGGGTGGGGAGGTAAGTGATTTTCAGGCCCGCATCTTCCAGCTCGAATTGTTGAAACCATCCCATGCTGGTGATGCGGTGGCCGTTGGTCCAGGGGCGGAGCAACGGAGCCATGTTCAGGCCGGTGACAAACTGCGCGTTGGGATTGTTCTGCGCCAATAGCCGGAGGCTTTGTGCATCGCAGTGGTCCCGGTGGTCGTGGGTGACGAGGATGAGGTGGAGGTTTTTGAATGCCCCGGGAGGAACTGGCAGCCCGGAATGCCGCGGCATAAATGGGGAGAGCTTGCCGAATACGGGGTCTATGAGGATGTTTACGCCGTTCAGGCGAATGAAAAACGAGGCGTGCCCCAGCCATACCATGACATTGCGCCCGTGGCGCAAAAAGCCGTCGTCTTTTACGACGGGGGCTTGCCAGGTGTCGCGTTTTTTCTGCACCCGGTAGGGGTTGGGCATAGACTGCCATTTAAGGATGTAGCTCCATTTCAACTCAAAAGGATAACCTGGGTGAAAAAAACGCCCATTAGGGCTGACGGGGTTGCCCTGCCAATCGTGGCACAGCATGGGAAGTTCCGGGTTGGAGAGATGCATGCTTTGGGAAGGATAATTGAGGAATGTGGAAAGAAAATCAGCGGGCTTGTATTTCCAGATCCATCGCTCACAATTCTAATTTCAGGTCTTCGAGGAAACCCCTCAACCGCCTTAATGTTTGCAGAGTTTCCTGCTTTTGTTTGATGAACTTCCTTTCATCCCGTAGGTATTTTCTGGCGCCTTCCAGGGTATAACCTTTTTCTTTTAC
>SCUG01000623.1 GCA_004297645.1 Saprospiraceae bacterium
CCTATAAGCAGGAAGAAGACCAGCCCGGCAAGGCTGTCGAGGTAGCCCGCACCCACTCCGGCGAGTATTTCATAAACGCTTCTGGCGAAAAGCACGGTGATGCCGAGAGCAAGCGGCAGGTCAATGCCCGGGTTGCGGGTGCGCAGACTATGCCAGGCCGATGATAGGTACCCGGCGCCGGAATAAAACGCCACGGGAATGGCGAGCAGGATGTTCAGGTAGCCGAACAGTTGCCTGAACCATGACTCAGAGGCGTTGAGGCCGAGGTATTCCGGGAAGCTGAGCAACATGATGTTGCCAAAACAGAAACCCGCTACGCCCAACTGATAAATGAGCCGCTTGCTGACAGGCTTTCGAGTCTCCCGGTCGAGGGTACCGAGGTTGATTTCGGGGGCATACCCGATGGAGGCGAGCAGCTCAACTAAGCGCCGCAGCGAGATGGTCTGCGGTGCGTAAGTGATGTATCCTTCTTTTTTGAGAAAATTCACTTTGGAGGATAGCACCCCCTCCGATAATTTGTAAAGGTTTTCGAGGAGCCAGATGCACGAGGCGCAGTGAATCTGAGGGAAATAGAAAGTGATTTTGGAGGTGCGGCCATCGGTGAAATCAATGAGCTGGTCCACGATTTCCGGCTCATCGAGCCAGGTGTATTGTTCGAGTTTACGGCCTTTCAGGCTCACGCCTGCTTTTTGTTCGATGTCGTAAAACTTGCACAGCCCATTGTCATTCAGGATTTCAAAAACGGTCTTACAGCCCTGGCAGCAAAAATGTTTTTCCCCGATGGTGATGTTGTCATCCGGGCAATCTTCTCCACAATGGTAACATGCATTGGCAGTATGCGGAGTCTCTGCCAGGGTATTTTTCAATGGCATTCAAAGCGCAGGTTCATGAACAAATAATCTGGCCACCATTATGGCCGGGGTTTTAGAGCTTGGCGCAAAATAAAGGCCGGTGATTTTCAGGCCGGGTGACAAATATCAGACAGTTCTTTTGAATAATGTCATAAAATGCTACGAACCTACAACGGCAAGTTTTATAAACCCTTTATGGGTGATTATGAAAACGCTATCAGCTCTACGGATTGCCTCAGCAATTGAATTTCAGCATGGGCATTGGAAAAGCCAAGTTATCGCATTCCACAAAAGGGACATCCTGGTTTTTGAATCCAAAATAGAGCAATGGTTTGCCAACGGAACTTTAGATTAAAATCCGTTAATTTGAGCCGCTCATCCTTTATCCAAAAAAGACTTATGACCAACACAATACTTGTACCTACCGATTTTTCGGATTGTGCCCGGTTTGCTGAACAAGCCGCCGTTGAGATTGCCTTGCGCAAAAAGTCGAGCCTCACTTTCATTCATGGTATGTCAGTCGGTTTCCGATGGGACCTTCTTCCGGCAAAGCGCCAAAAACAATACCCTGAGGTGTTGGCTTCCTTGAAACAGGCAGAGCAAATGTTGGATAATAGAATAACAGAGGCGGCCCAGGAGGGAGTGGAGGCGAAAAAGTCTATTGTATTTATTGAAGGCCAAAAAAGCATGGGCAATAATTTGTTGGAAAATGGGTACGAAATGATCGTGATGGGAGCAGTGGGAGACAACGACCCTTCAAAATTCGTCATTGGAGCCAACACCGCCAGAGTCCTTCGAACCTCCACAACACCTATCCTCAGTTTTAAAAAGGCAGCACCCCACCCACTTGCATTTAAAACCATCGTGTATGCCTCCGGGCTGGAACCCGACACGCATGAGGCATTCGAGCGGTTTCTTAGTTTTGCCAAAACCATGGGCGTTGAAGACCTTCACCTGGTGGAAGTGACCACATTGCACAACTTTAAACCTTCCTCAGAGGTGCGAGAACGCATGGAGGGATTTATCGCACAGCATGATTTCAAGAATATCTGGTTGCACAATTACAATCACTACACCATAGAAGCTGGCATTATTGAGTTTGCCACCAGAATAAAAGCAGATTTGTTGGCCATCGCCAATCACGGCCGCACAGATATTTCCAGCCTTTTCATTCAAAGCGTGCCCGAAAATCTCGTGAAATTTTCACATTTCCCTGTCTTTAGCATACGGGTTTAGCCTTGGCTATCTTTCCGCAAAAACACTATGGTTTGCCGGCAGTTACCAAAAAAAATGCACAGCGCTGGACGCTGTGCACTTT
>SCUG01000624.1 GCA_004297645.1 Saprospiraceae bacterium
TTGGGGATATACTTAGCCGAGTTCGTAAAAAATGTCGTACAGGCAGCTTGCAATTCTCTCGGGATCCCGTCTGGGAAAATCATTGCCAGCTTCGTTTTTTACCTCATATTTCTCACCATGACAATAAGTGCGCTGGCACAGGCGAGCATCGAAACGGCTCTTATCACCTCCAACCTCACGGTTATTCTCGGAGGTGTGGTTTTGGCATTTGCCATCGGCTACGGCTTCGCCAGCAAGGATACGATGGCCAATTTCCTCGCATCGTTTTACAGTAAGAATAAAATAAAGGTGGGCGACGTCATCCACCTCGATGGCTCCACAGGAAAAGTCATCGGCCTCGACAGCACCTCGGTCACACTCCAGGGCGATGGCAAAACCATTGTGATACCTTTGCGAAAACTGACGTCAGAGAAGGTGGAAATATTCTCCGATAAACGGCAGATTGATTGATGCTTCGGACTTGATGCATCCCAATATTTCCGCTTGGTTTCACATTTTCACCATTAATAAAAATCAACTCCATGATTAAGAAAGCACTTGCCGTCTGGGGCATTCTCATGTCCGGCTTTACTCTGCTGGATGCACAAACCATCGAAGAACTAAAGGTCCAAAGTCTAGAAAAAGAAGCCCAAATGGCAGCACTCCAAGCAGAGGTGTCCGGGCTAAAAAGCAAAATTGCAGAACTCACTGGCCCCGCAGGCTGGCAGTTTGGCTCGCTGGGAACAGTTGGCTTGAACTTTTCAAAATTCAACAACTGGGTGTCCACCGATGCGCCCAACACGTTTGCCAGTACCATCGGGTTTTCCGGCTCGGCATACGCCAACCTCGACCAGAAAAAGTTTTTTTGGAAAAACTCCATCGCACTCAACATGGCCAAAACCAAGCTCGACACCGATACCAAGGACAACATGGACGCTGGTTATGAAACCTCAGCCGATGCATTTGGCATCACTTCTTTGTTCGGGTGCAAGCTGGGTGATAAACTGGCCATTTCCGGGCTTGGTGAATACCGCACCACCATCCTTAGCAATTTCAATAGCCCCGGCTACCTCGACATTGGAGCTGGCGCCACCTGGACGCCCATCAGCAACATGGTTATCGTGTGTCACCCACTCGACTACAACTTCGTGTTTTCGGACCGCGACCTCATTTATGCCTCCAGCCCCGGCTGCAAAGTCGTGGCCGATTATTCAAAATCACTTCCCAGAGGCTTTGCCTGGAAGACCAACCTATCAGCATTCTTCAGCTACAGGGACCTGCCCAACCTGTCTAATTGGATCTGGATAAATGGCTTCAGCATGACCGTTTGGAAGGGAATGGGCGTAGGTTTCGAATTTGGCCTGAAAAGCAACAAACAGGAGAGCTACAACTACAAACTCACCAAGGATGGCATCTCGCCTGATGACTTTAAAATTGGCGACCTCGACAGCAGCGATAACCCCCTTCAAACTTATTGGCTGCTGGGCCTCACGTATAAACTTTAGCCCGCAGCCAGCGAACTTGAAAAGCCCGCCTCCGAAAAGAGACAGGCTTTTCTATTTACCTTTGCAACATCAAAAAAAAAACCAACCCTCAACTTATGAAAATAGGCATCCTCGGCAGCGGTTCCATGGGCAGCGGCATCGCACAGGTGGCGGCCGCTGCGGGTCACGAAGTGCTGGTGTTCGACACCAACCCCGCCGCCCTGAAACTGGCACAGGAAAATCTGCTGAAAATTCTCAACCGGCTGGCTGAAAAAGGTAATATTGACGACGCCACGTCCAAGGCCATTTTCGGCAGGGTCTATTTCATGAACAATATGCAAGCCTTCGCTGAATGCGGACTTGTCATCGAGGCCATCGTTGAAGACTTAGCCATCAAGAAATCTGTTTTTGAAAAATTAGAAGCCATCACCCCAAAGGATTGCATCCTCGCCACCAATACCTCCTCCCTCCCTGTGGCGGCCATTGCGGCTGCCTGCGAGCGGCCGGAGCGGGTGCTCGGCATCCATTTTTTCAACCCGGCGCCACTGATGAAATTGGTGGAAATAATCCCCGCCATTCAGACCGGCCCGGCCGTGGCAGGGCAGGCCAAAATGCTCATCGAAAGTTGGGACAAATTGGCCGTGCTGGCCAAAGACACTCCCGGCTTCGTTGTCAACCGGGTGGCACGGCCGTTCTATGGAGAAGCGCTGCGCATTCTCGAAGAGGGCATTGCAGACGTGGCCACCATCGACTGGGCAATGACGGAATTGGGTGGCTTTCGCATGGGGCCTTTCACCCTCATGGATTTCATCGGCAACGACGTGAATTACACCGTGACGGAGACGGTGTTCCAGGCCTTTTATTACGACCCCCGTTACAAACCCGCCTTTACCCAAAAACGGCTGGCTGAGGCCGGTTGGCTCGGCCGGAAAAGCGGCCGCGGATTTTACAATTACACCGAAGGCCCACAAAACCCCAGCCCCGCAAAAGATAAGAACCTTGGGAAAACCATCCTCTACCGCATCCTCGTCATGCTCATCAACGAAGCCGCCGATGCACTTTACTTCAATATTGCCAGCCGTGACGACATTGACCTCGCCATGACCAAAGGCGTGAATTACCCCAAAGGCCTGCTGCGGTGGGCCGATGAAATTGGTATCGCTAAATGCGTCACAATGATGGACGCTCTACACGTGGAGTACCTCGAAGACCGGTACCGTTGCAGTCCGTTGCTTCGCAAAATGGCGAGAGAAAGGAAGGAATTTTACGGCTAAGAGCTTGTTGGCAGCCATTTCATCATCAAACCATTCAACTATTTTCCATGAAAAAGACCCTCGCCTCCAGAGTGGTGGACAGCATGTACAACAATGACCCTTTCAGCCAATGGCTCGGCATAGAGCGCGTTGAAGAAGGGCCGGGGCTGTCTGTGCTTCGCATGTCTGTGCGGCCGGAAATGAGCAATGGTTTAGGTATCACCCACGGCGGCATCACCTATTCACTGGCCGACAGCGCCCTCGCCTTTGCCTCCAATTCGCATGGGCGGAAGGCAGTGTCCATCGAAACATCCATCTCCCACATCGCGCCGGTGCATCCCGGCGACGTACTCACCGCCGTGGCGCAGGAGGAGCATCTTTCCAACAAAACCGGCATTTACAAAGTCACTGTAAAAAATCAGGACGGGAAAGCGGTGGCGCTTTTCAAAGGCACCGTGTACCGGACGAGCAAGGAGTGGGAAGTTTGATGGCCAAGGGCGTATGATTCCATCCCGCTTGCCAATGTCATCCTAATGCTATTTGCCCATTTAACTTCCTCCGGTGACAAATGTCATGCTCATCCTTCCAAAGACCTCGCAACTTGCAGCAACTTTTAAGACAGGTTAATCTCAATAATTGAATCATGAATAAGTTCAAACTCTTTCTTCCTTTTCTCGCAGCTACCGCCATGCTGGTGTTATTGCTCCCTGGTTGTAATAAAGATGCCACCACCGGGTTCGTGCAGTTGAATTTCGACCACAACGTAGCGGGCCAGGACGTGGCTTTCAACGACACCTGGTACCCGTGCGCGGCGGGCCATAAATTCAGCGTGACGAGATTGAAATACTATTTGTCCAACTTTACGCTGCACCAATCCGACGGCACGCAATATCCCACGGGCATCGTGCAATATTGCGACCTGGAACTTCCCGAATCGGAGACCCTTTTGCTGAAGGATATTCCCAATGGCGAATACACTGCTCTTTCATTCATCATCGGCCTCGATGCAGCGACCAACGTTGATGGCGGGCTTCCAAACACCACCACCAATATCAACATGGAGTGGCCCATCCCAGGCGACCAGGGCTATCATTACATGAAATTCGAGGGCCGGTACGACTCGCTCGGTACCGGAGTTATCAAAAACTACAACCTCCACTTTGGCGCCACTGGCGGCAACCAAAACTTCGTGGAAGTTACCCTGCCACTTAATTCCCTCAAGATGAATGGCGACGACTGGAATATCAATCTCGCGATGGACCTCAATGAGTGGCTGCAAAATCCCAACACCTACGATTTTGAAACGTTCGGCTCTATGATAATGACCAATCAGGAGGCCCAGCAAACGCTGAAAGAAAACGGCGCTACCGTTTTCAGCGTGACTTCCGTAGAGCGGCAGTGACGGATTGTTTTTCTTTATCAGCTATCCGAAATGGCCATTTTTAACTGCAAAAAAAATTATCATGAAACGTACATACCTCTTCATTTTCGCCG
>SCUG01000625.1 GCA_004297645.1 Saprospiraceae bacterium
TCGCTGGCTTAGGGGTTTGGGGGCAAAGCCCCCAATATCCCCTCCCCCCGGCACCGCCGGAGGCGGCGCCGGGGCACACAATGTCAAGTGTTAGTGTAGTTTCTAACCATCGAAATTCATTGCCCTCACTATTTGTACTAAGCCTATTTGGTTCTGGCTGGACCGGCTTAGGCTATCCCGATTACCCGGATGGCTAAAGTTTAATAGCAAATGTCAAATGGACAAAACCTGGCGTTCAAAAGTATAGTAACGTGTTCGAAATAAGATGTTCTTTTTGAGGCCGCTTCCGGCGGAAAAAAGAACAAGGGTGTGTTTGAGGCTGTATTACATAAGTCAGCGCTAAAAAATTGTGACCAAATTCTTCAACACTGAGGCACAGAAACACAGAGTTGAGTTTGGTTCTCTGTGCCTCCGTGTCTCTGTGTTGAAATAAAAATTGTCAAGCTATTTCTAAAGTTGATTTATGATACAGCCTCAAACACACATCTTATTTTGCGCACGTTACTTAACCAAATTTCATGGCAAAACACCAAAGCAGTAAACTCGCCAACTTGCCAATCTTTCAGCACTTAAAATTTGGAATAAAGTCTAAATTTGCCGTTCAAAATAAAGTAATTTATGAAGACTCTCTCAATGATTCTTTTCTCTGGAGTTCTCCTTTTTTCTGCCTGCCAATCCGATGAAGGGGATAATGGCAAGAAGCTGGACAAGCAAATTTCCGAAGCCGAACAGAAAATGGCTGCCGAATCGAAGCCCACGCCGGAGCAACTCACTCAATTGATTAAACTCTATGAGCAGCACGTCGAAAAATACCCTGAACGGAAAGAAACCAACGTTGCCTTCTTGATGAAAGCCGCCGAAGCGGCTCGCGCCAAGAGTGATTTTAAGAAAGCGCTCGAAATTTACGACCGCGTCATTGCCGGTTTCCGTGGGCATGAAAAAGCTGCCCGTGCCCTTTTCATGAAAGGCTATACCTACGACAACGACTTAGTAATGAAAGATTCCGCCGTGGTATTTTACAAGACCTTTCTCCAGCGCTACCCCCGCAGTGAGTTTGCCGACGATGCCAAGTTTCTGCTGGAAAACATCGGCAAAACAAACGCAGAAATCATCGAGGAATTCGAGAAAAAACAGAAGGCCCAAGGCGGAAGCTCAAGCTTGAGTGGAAAGTGAGGCGCTGCCTATTGCATGCCTCGTGGCGCTGCGAAGTCTGCTTGTTGCGCTTCGCTGAACTTGTAGCAAATATAGCTTTGACTGTCAAAGCCGGATGAGCAGCCCTGACAGCTTCAGGTGCCAGCGTGCCCTTGTAATTTTGAGGTTTTGATGGTCAGCCATATCATTCCTTCATTATCCTCCACACCAACACCGCCCCATTATTTATCGCCACCAGAATGAGCTGCCGCCCGGCGCCGTTCGTCACCAACTTCACATCCCGGCACTGGCCCGCCACTACAAAGCCAGATTCGGCGGCTGGCAGCGACTTGAAATGGCCCGAACCATTGCCTTTGAGGAACCACCCCTGGGAGGCGTCGCAGCGGCCAATGCCGGGGGTGTTTTCGTAAAAATTGCCCACTGCCAGTGCGTCCATTTTCCCGTCGCCATCGAAATCGCCGGGGAGGAAGGCATGGATGGGGGCCGTTTGCGCAGCGAGGGGCAAGGGCTTCATTTTGAATTCTCCATTTCCTGAGTTTTCGAAATATGCCGATTCAAAATTTTCCGCCTTTTTATGGACGGCACCCGTCCGCATTTCAGTGGTAAAAACTTCGTCGAAACTGCTGCTGGCGAAGGTGCGGTATTCCACGAACCGCTTTCGGAGCATGGGCAGTTGTGCGGCCAGTTCATCCAGCCCGGCGACGGTGTACCTTTTTCCCTGGCGGTAATAGGTGAGGATGGGGTCAGTGGTACCGTTTTCATCGAAATCTTTCACAAATAGTTCGGTTGGCTGTG
>SCUG01000626.1 GCA_004297645.1 Saprospiraceae bacterium
GTGTGCTCTTCCGATCTCGAGGTACGAATTCAATTCATCCACCGTGCCATAAGCCTCGATGCGCAGATGGCTTTTCGGGAGCCGCCGCCCGCCGAATAGCGCCGTTTCGCCGGCGTCGCCGGTTTTGGTGTAGATTTTATGTGCCATTAAACGGAAGGCGTTAGACGGAAGAAATTGGACGGAAGAAATTGGGCCAATGTCTCCCGTCCAATGTCTTCCGTCTTTTTAAATTATGCAGGAACAAGCACACTGGCAGGGTGGAGATTTTTTTCATCAGATTCAATAAGACCGTCTCTTAGCTTTACGATGCGGTGGGCATATATGGCGATGTCGGTTTCGTGAGTCACCAACACGATGGTGTTGCCGGCAGCGTGTATTTCTTCAAACAGCCCGATAATTTCAAGGGAGGTTTTGGTATCGAGGTTACCAGTAGGTTCGTCGGCGAGGATGATGGAGGGGTCGTTGACCAAAGCCCGTGCCACTGCTACCCGTTGGCGCTGCCCACCGGACAACTCATTGGGTTTGTGGTGCATGCGGTCGGCAAGGCCCACTGCTGCCATGACCTGCTCTGCCTTGGCAGTCCGCACCGATTTGGACAAGCCGGCGTAAACAAGCGGCAGAGCCACATTGTCCAACGCCGACAGCCGTGGCAGCAGGTTGAAGGTCTGAAAAACGAACCCGATTTCTTTGTTCCTCACCTCAGCCAATTCCCCGTCGTTCATGGTGCTGACATTGGTGCCATTAAGGTAGTAATCCCCAACGGTAGGAGTGTCGAGACACCCTATCAGGTTCATCAGGGTGGACTTTCCGGAGCCGGATGGGCCCATCAGGGCGACGTACTCGTTTTTGTAAATATCCAGGTCAATGCCTTGCAGGGCATTGACCACATTGGCTCCCATGTAATAGATTTTCTTGAGATTGTGGACGGAAATGATCTTCTGCATTTAAAGGAAGGTTTCATGGTTTTGCGGTTTCATGGTTTCACGGTTTCGTCCGTTTTGCAATGCTGCCGCAGACCCAGGCTATAAGATTTTTGGCACTTTAAAATAAGCACCGTCGTGTTCAGGAGCGTTTTTCAGTGCTTCGGACTGTGCCACCTGGTGCCGGATGGCATCGGGCCGCAGGTGGTTCACTTCTTCACTGACATACGTCAATGGTTCTATGCCGGTGGTGTCCAATTCGTTCAGTTTTTCAACCATTTTCAGAATGTCGTTCAAGTCATTTGTCAACCGAAGGCGCTCCTGTTGTGATAGCTCCAGCTTTGCCAAATTTTCGAGCCGTAAAATTAGTTCCCGGTCTATGTGCATGTTGAATTATTAGATAATACTCCCTTATTTTTCGAGGGAGAGCGGTAGGTACCGCCCGGCAATTTTAGGAAATAACAACCACACATCGCCAATGTTGGTAAAACAATACCTCATATTCTCCGCCGGAATGGGGCCGAATTCCTAATTTCGTGCTCCGAAAAAAAAAGACCAGCATGGAGGACCATAAGTCACAAATAAAACACATCGCCATCGCCGGCAACATTGGAGCCGGCAAAACCACCCTTTGCGAAAAACTCGGCAAACATTTCAGTTGGGAGACTCATTTTGAGAGTACGGAAAACAACCCCTACCTCGCAGATTTTTATAACGACATGCAGCGCTGGTCGTTCAACCTGCAAATTTACTTCTTGAACAACCGGTACCAGCAGATACTAAATATTTTGCAAGGCAATGTCACCGTGGTGCAAGACCGGACCATCTATGAAGATGCCTTTATTTTTGCACCAAATCTTCATGACATGGGCCTGATGTCCTCCCGCGACTTTGAGAATTATTTCAGCCTTTTCAAAACCATGTCGTCCCAAATACAGGCCCCCGACCTGCTCATTTACCTGCGCTCCAGCATCCCCACTTTGGTTGCCCACATTCAGTCGAGGGGAAGGGATTACGAGGGAAGCATGAGCCTCGACTACCTGAAACGCCTGAACCAGCGGTACGAAAAATGGATTTCTGAGTACAAAGAAGGCAAGCTGCTCATCATCAATTCTGACGAGGTGGATTTTCAAAACAACCCTGAGGACCTTGGACAAATAATCAACAGCGTGCAGGGTGAATTGCACGGCCTTTTCGAAATTTGAAACTTGCGCAAGGTGCGCGATATCTCCACCAATTTATACTTTTGAACGCCAGGTTTTGTCCATTTGACATTTGCTATTAAACTTTAGCCATCCGGGTAATCGGGATGCAGCCAGAACCAAATAGGCTTAGTACAAATAGTGAGGGCAATGA
>SCUG01000627.1 GCA_004297645.1 Saprospiraceae bacterium
TCAATCCCGAATGCCCCATCCCCTACGGCATCACCGAACTCACCGGCATCACGCAGGAAATGGTGGCGGACGCCCCCCGTTTCTTTGAAATTGCGAAGCAAATCGTGGAAATGACGGAGGGTGCCATCTTCGTGGCGCACAATGTGCGCTTCGATTACAGCTTCGTGCAGGAAGAATTCAAGCGCTTGGGCTACACCTACACCCGCAAACAACTATGCACGGTGCGCCTGTCGCGGAAGGCCTTCCCCGGCTACCGCTCGTACAGCCTGAGCAACCTGATAACAAGAATGAACCTCCAGGTGGGCGACCGGCACCGCGCCATGGGCGACACAATGGCCACCGTAGATTTGTTCGAGCGCATCCTACAGCAGGAATGCACCGGCGATGACCTCCGTTCGATGATAAACATGGGCATCAAAGAGTCGCTTTTGCCCAAGAATTTTACCCTCGAAAAAATACACAGCCTGCCCGAAGCCTGCGGCGTTTACTATTTCCACGACGAGAGTGGCGAGGTGGTGTACGTGGGCAAAAGCATCAACATAAAAAAACGCGTCGCCGAACATTTTTCCATCAAAACCGAAAAGGCGGGTAAGCTGCAACAGATGGCCCACGACGTGAGTTGGGAACTCACCGGCAGTGAGTTGGCAGCCCTGCTTTTGGAGTCGCACGAAATAAAAAAGTTGCGCCCCTTCATCAACCGGGCACAGAAAATCAGGGCATTTCCCTTCGTCATTCATGCTTATGAAAACCAGGAGGGCTATCTCTGTTTCGACATCACGAGGAGCACCCTGAAAACTCGCAAAAATCTGCGGGTCATTTCCGAATTTCCCAAACTGGCGCAGGCCAAAGCATGGCTGACAGCCGTGCAAAAAGAGCATGCACTATGCCTGCGGCATTGCAACTTGGAGAAAAAAAACGGCGCCTGTTTCGACTATCACTTGCACCGCTGCAAGGGCGCCTGCATTGGCCAGGAATCGGCCGAAACATACAACAGGAGAGCCAATCTGGCCCTCGACGATTTGGATGAAAGCTTCCTGCACCCCAACTTTTTCCTCATTGACCGGGGCCGTACCGCCGAAGAGAATGCCGTGTTTTTGGTGGAGGATGGCAGGTACCGGGGTTTCGGCTTCGCCGCAATAGCGGAGATGAGCGGCAACTTCGACGAGTTGCGCGATGTCATCAAGCCCTACGAAGACAACCCGGAAGTGCGGAAAATCCTGCGAAGGTTTCTCGCCGGACCCAAAGGGCTTAAGATGCTGAAATTTTGAATTAGCGCCCGAAGAGTCTGTTTTTACTCTGGGGTTCCAGGGGGAAAGCACCCATTTTTTATAGAGCCGAGGCAGAACCCAATGAATTCCATGACTTTTTCTTCCAGAGAAAACACGAACTTCAGTGGTTAGAGGTTAACGCCCGGCAGTGGAATTGCCATCAACACCGCCTCCGGCGGTGCTGATGGGGAGGGGAACTTGGGGGCTTCGCCCCCAAACCCCTGAGCTGGCAAAGCCAGAACCTAATGGATTCCATGACTTTTTCTACCACCAAAAACACGAACTTCAAGTGTAGATATACGCAAGCCCCGGCCACCAAACCGGCAAAGATGAAAGACACCATACTCGAACACTACCACCGCCATTTTGACGGCCACCCCATATTGGTGGTGGCGCCGGGCCGCATCAATATCATCGGGGAGCACACCGACTACAACGAGGGATTCGTGCTGCCGGCGGCCATTGACAAATGCCTGCATTTTGCCTTGGCAAACAGCGGCGAAGAGCAGTCAACCATTTGCGCCGCCGGTTATGGCGAGACCGTTCGTTTTTCCGCCAATACTCCGCAAAATGAGCTGCCAGTGTGGGCCAGATACATTCACGCCATTTTCGCAGAACTAACCGAACGGGGCCACACGCCGCGAGGCATACAGGGCGTATTCGGCGGTGACATTCCCATTGGGGCGGGCCTGTCTTCTTCGGCAGCACTATGCTGCGGTTTCGTTTTCGGCATCGCCGCATTGCAGCAGTTGGATTTCAGCCGTGTGGAAATGGCGCACATCGGCCAGGCCGCCGAACACCGCACCGGCCTGAACTGCGGGTTGATGGACCAATACGCCGTGCTTTTCGGCAAAAAGGACCAGGTGCTCTATCTCGATTGCCGCTCATTGCAGTATCGGTATGCGCCCCTCCGCTACCCCGGCCATTCATGGGTGCTCATCAACTCCAACGTGAAACACCAGTTGGCCGCAGCGCCGGGATACAACGACCGGCGGGAATCCTGCGAAAAAGTGGTGGCTGCCGTCCGGCAAAACGGGGTAGCCGCACACAGCCTGCGCGACGTAAGGGCGGAAGCATTGGAGGCTGTCAGGAAAAAAATTACGACGGTAGAATACCAGCGTGCAGCCTATGTTTTGGAAGAAAATGCACGGGTGGTCCAAATGGTGGAAGCTTTGAAAAATGGGAACATCCAGACAGCAGGCAATTTACTGTTCCAAAGCCATGAGGGGCTGCGCCATCAATATGAAGTGACCATACCGGAGCTTGACCTGCTGGTGAAACTCGCCCGGAAAGACCCCGCCATTCTTGGCGCCCGGCAGATAGGTGGCGGCTTCGGCGGTTGCACACTGAACCTCGTAAAAAAAGAGGAGGTCGCAGCTTGCATGGCTCGAATCCTTCTGGCATACCGGGAGGAAACTGGCATTGCGGCTGAGTTTTTCCCCGTAAAAATAGAAGACGGGGTGCATCTCGCCGCCCCGTCCTGAATTCTACGGCGCATATCATTTACATGAACCGGCCTGTCAATATGCCGGTAGCTACCGCCGCCCGGCTGCGAAATTCAACGCACCAACACCTTTTCCACCCATACCACTCCACTCGCTTCGAGCGAGATGAAATACACGCCGGGGGGCCAGGTGCTCACGTCCACCGACGCTTGAAGCTCACCGCTTGCTGCCGGGAGCGTCCGCTGCCAGAGGGGCTGACCGAGGATGTTGTAAGCTGACAGGCTTACAGTCCCGGCATAGGCAGCGGGTAACTGAACGGTGATGTGGATGGTTGAATGAGCGGGATTGGGGGAAAGAGAAAGGGCGGTTGGTCTTTCCGGCTGTGAGAGTGTGGCCACTGGCATTCCGCATGTGTCCACGTAGTCCCCGCCTATCCATTTGGCTATATAATTAACAGTATCCCCATCAATTAATGTAAACCCGCCGCCGATATACAAATCATTGTTGAACACCTCCACACAAAGAATTCTGGCTCTTTATGATTTTCTGTGGGTAAACTGATTTGCCGTGTTCTATACTTTTGAACGCCAGGTTTTGTCCATTTGACATTTGCTATTAAACTTTAGCCATCCGGGTAATCGGGATGCAGCCAGAACCAAATAGGCTTAGTACAAATAGTGAGGGCAATGAAT
>SCUG01000628.1 GCA_004297645.1 Saprospiraceae bacterium
ATCAAAGAAGAGAAGTTATTTCGCCGGAAGCTAAATCCCTGACAAGCTCTTAACTCATCGTTCCCAATACTATAAAGACAGGCACTATTATTAGAATGCCGTTCAAATAGACAGAACCCGAACAACGTGCTTGCTTCATGAACCGTGAACAGTTAAGAACCCTGCCCCTCATACCTGCGGCACTTAGAAGCCGTTAACCCAACATCCCGATTTTTGCTTCCAAAATAGTCAAATCCCGATTCATGAAAAAACTCCTGGCGATTTGGATTATCTCGTGGATGTTCACCTGCGCCAATGCGCAGTTAGGCATCACGGTGGGTTCCACCATCAACACCCCCACCCAATGGCAGGTTGTTTATGAAAATTTCGTGACGCACCGGCACGCTGATTTCTTGAGACACGGCACCGCCGCCACCATTGATTACACCTTCTTCTGCCGCTTAAAGGCGTGGAGTTTTCAGCCTGCGGCCCACGTCATGCTTTCCACCATTACCTACTATCCCCACAATTTTGAGCGAATGGGCGCAGGCGTTCAGGCCAACGTCACTTTCCGGGCTTTCTCCAAAAAAGAGACCCCTCCCCTGCCCTTCGCCCTGCAATTTCAATTCTCACCCGGCCTCGATTTTCTCTCCAAAAAAATGGACATACCCGTTGAAAAGGATGGCCAATTTCTGGGCGAATACCGGCACTATGCTGACGCTGACTTAGTGCCCAGTGCTGGCCTCAATATGCTGCTAGAATTTGAATTGACCGGCCTGCTTTCGGTGGCACCTGTGGCGGGCGTCCGGTATTTTCCCAACGTGGAATGGAAGGATTTTACCACCATCCTGTCGGAAAATACACTGACTGGCACCTTCGACCGCACCGATTGGTGGCAGTACTTTTTGGGATTGCGCATGGGGCTTCAACTCAAGAAATGCCCTCAAGGCGCGCCACACATCCGATAAATTGGTCATCTGCAAAACAAAACTCTCCTGCCGCCAAACGTCCGTGAACCATCCATTTCGGGTTTTGCTCCGCAATCGCTACTTTGCACGACAATTACAATTTTATGAAAAAAACTCTACTCTACCCCGCCGGGATGTTGTTTTTGGCTATCTCCATCTATCTGCTGGTTCACCCAACGCAACGGCCACCAGCTATCCCCGATGCCACCAAATCCACCAAAAACCTGCCCTCTGATTGGATGTACGACCAACGGGCTTACCCCTTCAACCACATAGACCGCCAGGCATACCAGGACGCCTTACGGCAAACGAAACTCGCAAGAATTGAAGCGCAAAACCGGGGCGCCGGCGAATGGGTACCTGCCGGCCCCGTCAATATTGGCGGACGCATCACCGATGTGGCACTTGACCCCACCGACCCAAATATCATATACGCCGGTACCAGCGCAGGCGGCATTTTTAAATCCAGCGACGGGGGCATAACCTGGGTGGCGGTTTTCGACGATGCCGGAACACTCTCCATCGGCGACCTCGCCGTAGCACCCTCAGCACCGAACATCGTGTACGCCGGCACTGGCGAGGCCAACGGCTCTTTTGACTCAGGAGCTTTCTTTGGAAACGGCATTTACAAATCAACCGACGCAGGTGGCACCTGGGAAAATGTGGGGCTTGAGAATACCAACCACACCGGCCGCATCGTCGTGGACCCCCAAAATGCTGACCGCGTCTATGCCGCCGCTACGGGCGTATTGTATGGAAAAAATGAAGACCGCGGCCTTTACCGAACCTTAGATGGCGGGCAAACCTGGGAGAAGATTTTGTACATCAGCGACTCGACGGCCTGCATTGATGTCGCCATCAACCCTCAAAATGCCAACATCGTTTATGCAGCTATGTGGGAGCGCATCCGCAAACCCTGGGGAAGACGGTACGGCGGCTCCACTTCCGGCATTTTCCGCTCCCTCGACGGTGGCGAAAACTGGGAACAGCTCACCAATGGTCTCCCCATCAGCGACACTGAAACCGGGCGTACCGGCTTAGCTGTTTCCCCGTCGAATCCCAACGTGGTGTATGCTTGTTTCTCCACCAATGTCATCACCAATGTTTTCGACGGCATCTACAAATCCACGGATGCAGGCACTTCCTGGCTACAAGTGGACGACGGCTCCATCGCCAATGTATTTTCATCCTTCGGCTGGTTCTTCGGCAATCTGCGCATCGCCCCCAACGACCCTGACAAGGTGTGGTGCCTCGGCGTGCCACTTATCAAATCGGAGAATGGAGGTGTCAATTGGTCCAACGTTACCGCCAATATGCACGTGGACCAGCACGCCTTAGAAATTCACCCTATGAATCCCGATTTCATGGTAGCCGGTAACGACGGTGGAGTGTATATTTCGCAGAATGGGGGTGGCACTTGGTCGCACGTTGAAATACTTCCCATCACCATGTTTTACAACGCTGAAATTGACTTTCAGGCGCCAGAACGGCTATTCGGCGGCACACAAGACAACGGCACCAACCGCACACTAAGTGGCGCGGTAAACGGCTGGGAACAAATATTGGGAGGCGATGGCTTTCACGTGTTGGTAGATCCCACCGACCCCAATTACGTCTATGCGGAATACCAGTATGGCAACCTCTTCCGCTCTGACGACGGCGGCAATAGTATGACCTTCATTTTTAATGGCGGAAATGATGACCGCACGAATTGGAACACCCCCATTGCCCTCGACCCCTCCGACCCGGCCACCATTTACTTTGGCGCCAATGTCCTGTATCGCTCGACGAACCGGGGCGGCTTCTGGGAAGCCATCAGCCCTGACCTCACCGATGGGCAGCACCCAAGTGGCAGCCTCTCGTTCGGCACCATCACCACCATCGCAGTAGCTCCTTCCAACCCCCTCACCATTTATGTGGGCACCGACGACGGCAATGTGCAGGTCACCAACAATGGCGGTGACACCTGGAATAACATCTCTGCCGGGCTTCCCGACCGTTTCGTTTCAAGCCTGGCTGTTCATCCCGATGACGCCGCTACAGCTTACGTAGCGCTCTCTGGCTATAGAAATGTGGATTACCAGCCCCACCTGCTCCAAACCACTGACGGCGGCGAAACCTGGATAGACATTTCGGGCAACCTGCCGGAAATCCCCATCAACGACGTAGTGCCCGACCCCAGCTACCCATCAATTCTTTACATCGCCAACGACCTTGGCGTTTGGCAGATCGGAAGAGC
>SCUG01000629.1 GCA_004297645.1 Saprospiraceae bacterium
GCCTTTTATGCTTGTGTTTTCAAGATGCGCGCCAGATCCATCCTCGTATTGCATTATATAATGAGAATAGACAATTCCAACCTTGGAATCACTTTCTTGAATGACGGGCATTTGTTTTTCAAGTTTATTGGGAAACCACTCATCATCACTGTCAAGAAACGCGATATATTTTGCGCGTGAATTTCGAATACCGGTGTTTCTTGCCCCGCCTTCGCCGCGATTGTTTTCGTGTCGAATATAGATAAGTCTTTCGTCCGTGTATTGTTTTATGACATCAACAGTGAAATCCGTCGAGCAATCATCCACTACGATCAACTCCAAATCAGAGAATGTCTGATTCAGGACACTATCAATGGCTCTTTCAATTGTTTTAGCGCGGTTATAAGTTGGGATGATTACGCTTACAGCAGGGGTAGGGGGCATTTACATCACCGAATAACGTGGCGAATAATTTCGCCAAAGCCAATAAAACATGTCTTTTGATACGAGCAAAATTAAAGATGCTCTGTCTCGAATAGAAATTTCATACCTTTGAAAAAAGCCGAGCAACGTACTAAATAAAGTTGGTATGAATTTGACATCTTTCAATGTTATATACCTGCTATTGTACAATCTATATACGTTTTGAATTTCGAAGTGACTTAGGCGCGGATTGCATAACCGGAGATTTTGAAAACTTGTAACTTGAGCAGAACGCTTCTGTTCCACCAGCCGTAACTGCGATACCTGGTGAGTAGAAACACGATAATGAACCAGGGGAATATCTAAGTATTTAATATTATCCTTTTTGGCGATCCTGCACCAATAATCGTAGTCCTGGGCGGTGTCAATTTTTTCGTCATAATAATCAGTCCCTACACTCTTCCTGAACATCACCGAGCTGTGAATGTATACATTATGAAATTGCAATATCCAAAGACGATATAGATCATTAACCAATCCAGGCCCCTGACGCAATAGACTTCCAGATTCATCAATGTATTTAAAAGCACATGCAACCATATCCAAGTCTGGGTTTTGCTGAAAAGCCTCGATTTGTCTTGCCAATCGTTCAGGTAAACTGATATCGTCCGCATCCATTCTGGCTATGAAATTTCCGCGCGCGCACGATATTCCCCGATTAAGCGACCAAGCCAAACCCCGATTTTTCTCGTTTGTCACACAACTAATCCGCCCGTCACGGCTGGCGAATTCTTTAATGACATCCAAACTGGAATCCGTTGAGCAGTCATCAATAATGATGAATTCAAAGTCTTTAAATGTCTGTGTAAGTATGCTTTCTATGGCACTCTTTAAGTATCGTTCACCATTGAAAACCGACATTATTACTGAAATTTTTGGGGAGTCTAAACTGAACAATAAAGATTCCTTAAAGCTCTATATATGGAATTCTTGTAGTAGATTTATTTCCAACTCAACAACACGATCTAGTGAATATTTATCCAAAACCTCTTGCCTTGCATTGACACCCAATCGCTGCCGCAGGGATGGATCTCCAAGCACCTCCTGAAGGGCGGCGCGAATATCTCCGGAATTTGTTCCACATAAAAAACCCGTTTCACGGTGTTTTAACACATCAAGAATACCTGGCACATCTGTACCGATCACTGGCAAACCGCAGGACATGGCTTCCATCAATGACTTGGGATGACCTTCAGTTAAAGAGGGCAGGATGAAAGCCGTTGCGCTGTTAAGGATGTCAGGAAGTAGTTCGTTCGATAAGTTTCCCAAAAAATGGGCGGATAAACCAATCTGCGCCGCCCGATCTTTCAGCATTTTTTCCTGGCTGCCGCCGCCGACTATTACAAGTTCAATGTCAAGACCTGCACAGCCATCCAGCAATGCCATTAGGTTTTTGACCGGTACTAATCGACCAATAAAACACACACGATTTGGAATTCGTGTTATTTGAAGATTAGGGCAAAAAAGGTCAGTGTCAACGTAATTGGGGATCACGCGAACCCTATCTCGTGGCACTTGATAATTTGAAATGATTTTTTGCTGTATACGATCAGTGGTAATTACCACACGATCAGCACCATTGAAAACAATGCGTTCAAGGTCTTGCGCTTCATGGGATTGCAGAGAGTCTTTTCCGTAATCTAATTCTACAATTTCGCTTTGTAAATAACCACATCTTGCGATGAAGGGCCGCCCAAAGCGCCTGGCGGCGCGCATCGCAACATCTGCCCCCAATACCTGGTTGCTTTTCACCACAGCTGTTTTGGATAATGACATGGGCAGAAAATTATAAAGAAGGCGGATGTAAAGCGAATTAGGCAATCTCCAGCGGTTACAGATCAGGTTAATGCCTGACAATTGATCACGGTAAGCCAGGTCTTTTTTAGAACCGTAAGTGACAAAAGAAACCCCGACTCCTCTTTGAATCAGACGACGATATAAGGCAATCTCGCGTGGAAACACCCCACTCTTAACCCAAAGGCTTAGAGTCATGTTTCGTGTAAAAAATATGACTTCAGAAAGGCTAGGAGTTTTCGACAGGATAATGATTACTCAAATTAGTGAAGAAGAATAAATATTGTCAACACATAAGACGTATTGTCCTAAACCGTAAGACAAACCTTTGCGATCAATTTTTTGGGCTTCCTGCCAGGTACATTGCTTCCAGTTTTCGCCTTGCTTCACCCAATAATCTTCTTGAAGAATCTTGTAACCGGAGAATAAAACCGGCAAAGTCCTAGTTCCATAAATCCTATGAAAGGGTTTATAAACGAAATCCTGCCCCACAGGAATGGTAATAATTAGACGTGCATTCTCCTTTAATAAGGATTGCACTTTTTGCATGGCTAATAGATCCCCGCTTGAAATTTCTTTTTGCCCATACCTGCCCGCCAAACCGATATGTTCGACAACAGAACAAATCACTACGCAATCAAATTTTTTTGCACCAAAATCATATTCCAAAAAATCAGAATTTATAAAATTAAAATCTGGGTGCGAGTAATTTACCGGGGTGGTGTCTATTCCCCACACTCTGTTACCAAAACCTATAGTCACCATACTGACGGGTGAATAAGAGCAACCAATATCAAGGATTTCTTTATTCTTGTATTCAGCTAATTTAGTTAGACACCATCCCCAATCAGGATACTTTTCACCAGCCAAATCAAATCCTTCCCATGGAAGGCCGTATATGAGATTTCTAACAGAGTGATATATTTTCTTTGCTTTTCCAACGATGCTATTTTTACTCTTCATTTTCTGTTTTATTTCTCCAGAACAACCCATAAGGCACTTGCAAAAAGCGAATTAAAGCTTATATCACCCCTAAAAAGAAATGATCTGGCAATCTTGTTAAGTCTTCCGCGAACACCACGTCCATCATTTAGAAAACCAGTGTAATCAAGCTGAAGAACCTGCATGTGGTTCTTTTTTGCGCGATGAACGATAAACTTCTCAGCTTCGTCTGCTGAAAAGAACCATTTGTGCCTATCTTCAGGACATTCAATGGGTAACCCATAAAACTTCATGGGTTGTTCCAACTGATAATCCCCAAACAGCAGCATTTTATAGAAGCTGGACCAAGCATTAGGTAATAAAATAATTACATACCGTCGCGTGACGCGACACAGCTCATCAAACACCACATGAATATTTTCAAGATGTTCCAACACATCCAAGCACAAAACACAATCAAAAGAATCGTCCGGGAACGGAATATCCTCCTTTTCCAGATCTACTTGTTGGTCGGGATGCCCCCCTAATCCGATGCCCCAATATTTAGCACCATTTCCTAGATATTGTTTTAAGTGTTGTTCGTCGGCACCAACGTCCAAAATACTTCCTGTGAGAATGGACTGATACTTCTGCCAAACATACCTGGCTTTGGTTTCACGATCTCTATAAGAATATTGAGTGGAAAATTGCATTGTGTTTTACTCCAAAAACTTACTTTGAGCTTATTTTGGGTAACGAATTTCTTCGCGCAGCATATCTATAAATAGATCTGTTGCGAAAATATCTGTGAATTTCTGCTCAACCATCTTTCTTCCGTTATTGCCAATGTAATTACGTAATTCGGGTTGATCAATCAGATTTCGCATGGATTGGTACCAACCCTCTTCAGTTACAGCAAACAGTACTGTCTCCCCATCCTGTAAATCGTGGCATGACTGTGGCGTCGGGGAAGTTACTGAAGGAATGCCATAAAAAAGCAAGGTATTTACACGATTGGGATTGCGAATAATCTTGAGAGGGTCGGTCACTTGAGTGTAATCAGAAAGAACTGGACAAATGCCTATGTCAAACTGTTGAATCTGATCGCTGAACGTAGATAGGTCGAACTCAATGTACTCTGTTCGCACCCCTTCAATTGTAGGTTGAGATACAGCATTGCGAGTAATGACTCGCAAGATGAAATCACGCTCGCCAGCCAATCGCTTCAGCGCATTTGCGCCATTTGGGAAAAACTCCTCTTTGAAATGACTTGGACTGCCATGATATCCTATAATTATGTTGTTGTCTCGAACATGGTGTTTGACGGCTTTTCCATCCAGAGTATCATAATCAATAGTGAGATAAACTCTCTTTTTGAAGGGAATTAAGATGTCACGCCAGACAAATCCAGTAACAATGAAAAAATCGGTGTTATTAAGAATGTAATCTAACCGTTCTATTCTTCTTGAGGTTTTCTGGGGTCTGGCAAAATCGAAGCCCAGAGTCCCCGGGTTCAACACTCCAACATGAACCTTAGGTGAATGTTCTAATACGCGCTCAATAACGTTAGCACGAGCCCAATGGATAATAGCAATGTCATATGGCTCTTCACCCAATTGATTTAAATCGGCATGTATACCACGTGCAACCAGGTTATCACGCATTTGATAAAACCACATGCGAGCTGCCGGGCTAGCAATATAATCGCCGTTGGTGTCAAAATATACGCGCATAATATTTCGCCAAAATTAACTTGACGTTCTTATTGTCTCTCCAGCCAAAATACGCTCTCTTATTCGCGCACAAACTCTCTTTACACCATCTAATAAAGAAACCTGCGGGATGATTCCTAAAATATCACGTTGTCTGTCTAGGCTGGGATTCTTTACCAACGTCATACGCTCTGGTAAGTCCCGGTTTACCACTAAGTCATTCGACACCCTTAATTCAGCGCGAATCATTTCAGCCAAATCGGCAATAGGTCTAATGTCGGGATGCCCAATATTGATAACGGCATATTTCTTCACATGTGCAGATGCCTCAATAGCGCGAACCGCATCAGAAGCATGTAACCAGCCTCGAGCGCTACGATTGTGTACCTCTATGGGCTTGCCTGATGCCAGATTACTGGCAAATCGAATCATGGCCGAGCGATGATCGCCTAAGTCTTCATTTTCATCATACATCATGAATGGACGCAGGCTAACTGCACGCAACCCGTGTTGCTTGACCTCATATTCAACCAACTGTTCGCCCAATAATTTTGACAGACCATAGCGGTTATTCGGGTGAGGGTTTGAGATTGATTCATCCATCGGGTTACATTTTGGTCCATAGACTTCAGATGTGGAGAAGAAAACTGTCATAGCATTGACCCGCTTGCACAATTGCAGCACATTGTTAATGCCCCCCAGATTGGTAGAAATGGCCAATCCGCTGGCCTGCTCACAGGTTACCCGACTAACCATTGCAGAAAGGATGAAGACAACGTCCGGCCCCCAATCGAAAGCCGGCAGCAGGTCGATCGGCTGGGTGATATCAGCTACCAAGAAATTTGGTCGCCAGCCCGAACGAATATCTGCTGACATTACTTCATAGTCCCGTTCTATTAAATATTTCACCAAAGGAATGCCAATGTTTCCCTCAGAACCGATTACCAATGCTCTTTTCATATTCAATGTCTCCAATTATTAGTTTGCAATCATGCTTTCCTTGTTTTGGTTGGTTGCAGAACGAAATGTAAATTAATTCACCTTAAGGTTTCTTCTTATCGCTATCTCCAAGTAATCTGCTATTCTTTCATGTGCAAAATCTTTCAAATGGAGATCCTCAGGGGTCAAGCAATACTCTTCCGGAGTTAAATCACCTAATAGCTGTTCTTGCTCAATATACATAACTTGGCGAGAAGAAAAAGTACGTAACGCCGAGTTGTACCTCTCTATTTCTCGGTTATACCAAGGCTCGCGCCTTTCTTGTTGTGCCGCCACACGAGTAATTGGGAGTATAAAAATAAAGGCATTTTCTAAATTAGCCCTGTTTACAATCAACTTGACACTTTGCTCAAATAACAGAAGCGGCGTAAACTGAATAAGGCCACGCAAACGAATCAACTCAGGACGATAGTTATGGATAAAATGTATTATTTGATTTCTTAACCAATTCGGGCGTACTTTAGATAGGACATCTCTTTCCCATCTCTTTAGAGGTCGTGGAGCACAATCCACATGACCTATTTGCAAAATCATAATCCTTGGCGAAAATTTATCCAGGGAGATGATTGCATCAGTCTCCAAATCACAAACTGTGTTTCCGGCACGAATTACCTCGATTACATTAAACTCACCACCCAAGTTTTGCTCAAGAATTTTTGGGTAAGTACTGGCATCTTCACTAGATTTTAAAGAAACTGAATTACCTATGATAAGTAAACCCATATTCATTTGCTTATATCCAGCAATGATTTATCATTTACTTGGCCAATCTTCTTGGCAGGTACACCACCGAATATTGACATTTCATCCACAATTCCTGTGACAACAGCACCTGCGGCGACAATTGCTCCACGATGAACATGTGCGCCCGGTAAAATAATTGCTCCGGCGCCAATCCAAGTATCATTGTCTATCCTAATAGGTGCGTCCAGAACCCCACCCCATCTCGGATGTTCTATCGCGTGCCCACGGCTTGTAATAATCACATGGGAGGCTATTAGTACTCGGTCACCAATAGTGACCCCGCCATTTGCCCGAATATGCGTGAATTCACCTATAGAGACATTGCTTCCCAACCTTAAACCTTCGGGGTGGTAAATCACTACTGGCATCCTCAACCCTATGCTGTTACCTACAGAGGCACAACGATTAAGGATATCCTTGGCTTCATATTCCCATACTATTTTTCTCCACCACAGAGATAAACTCACCACTTTTCGCTCTAAGAATCCCAATAATGATCGTTTCAAGGAATTTCTTCGCTTTCTTGATTGATCGACCAATCTAGAAGAGGCGAGACAGCGCCTCCCCATTTCCGCGTAAAGCGGCCCTTGGCAGACCCCCCCTCCAAAGGGTCAATAACTTGGAACACAACTACATCCTGAACAACAGCGTGTCTTATTGCAGTCTGAGATGAAAAAGTGTTTAAAGCAACGGATACGGTTAAACGCCCCTCATTCAATAGATTTCCCGGAATCCAGGCAATACACTTGTATTGCCCTACTTGACATGGCTTATCCCATTTGCTTGAAGTATCGATGGCAGTAAACACATGATGCCCTTCATCATTATAGAGTGAAATCACTGGAACTATAGGGACAGTAGCATTTTGTTGATCGAAAACGATCTCAATCCCAGTTTTTTGACGAATGTCGGTTGTTTCAACCGTCTGCATTTGTTCATTTACCACGCGCACAGAACGGATTCTGATTGCATCGTTACCTGGAGCTTCCTTGCTATTTAACCATTCTCGATGGGCCAGTGAAGCTGCACCTGATCTGAGGTAATAATTGACCACCCTCTCGGGCTGACCGATGTTTTCAATCGTACCTTTATTGATCAACAAGACTTGTCGTGAGAGACGGAGGATCGAAGACATGTTATGACTAACAAAAAATACAGTTCGACCAGTTTGAGAAATGTCCCCCATTTTCCCAAGGCACTTCTTCTGAAATTCTGCATCTCCCACCGCTAAAACTTCATCTACCAACAGAATTTCTGGATCTAAATGCGCCGCCACTGCAAACGCCAGGCGTACGTACATGCCACTGGAATACCGTTTGACTGGGGTATCAATGAATTTCTCAACCTCGGCAAAATCAACAATTTCATCAAATTTGCGTGTCACTTCCTGTTTCGTCATGCCTAGAATCGCGCCATTCAGATAAATGTTCTCGCGCCCGGTCAACTCGGGGTGAAAGCCAGTACCTACTTCCAAAAGGCTGGCAATTCTGCCTTTCACCTTGACCTTGCCCGAGGTCGGCGCAGTCACCCTCGAGAGAATCTTTAGCAGCGTGCTCTTGCCGGCACCGTTCTTGCCGATAATGCCGAGTACTTCTCCCTGCAAAACCTTGAAAGAGACATCGCGCAAGGCCATCAGCTCTTCACCGTCGCGATTGCCGTGGTCGACCTGGCCAATTTTGAGCAGCGGATTGGGGCGCCCGCGCATCTTGGCCCACCACACCGCCAAGTCATGACTGAAGGTGCCGGTGCCGATTTGGCCCAGGCGATACGATTTGGAAAGATTTTCAACAGAAACAACGACGTTGCTCATACCGTATCCATAAACGTCTGCTCAACGCGGTTAAAGATGACGCTGCCGACCGCCACCACCACCACCATAAAGCCAAAACTGTAGAGCAAGTGACCCGTGTCCACTGTGCCCGCACCCAGAAAGGCAAAGCGAAACGCCTCGATGACCGAGGTCATCGGGTTGGCAAGGATGATCCAATGGAAGCGCTCGGGGATAGACGAGACCGGGTAAATGACCGGCGTGGCATACATCAGCAGTTGGACGCCAAACTGCACCAGGAAGCGCAGGTCACGGTATTTGGTAGTTAATGAAGATATGATGATCCCGAGGCCCAAGCCAAGCCCCGCCATAATCAGGATCAGCAGCGGCGAGAGCGCGATCCACAACCAGTCGGGCTGAACCGATATACCGCTTAGAGCAAAGTACAGCACGAATACCAGGAACATGGCGAACTGGATCAGGAAGGTGATCAGGTTAGAAATCAGCATTGAAACCGGCACCACAAGTCGTGGGAAATACACTTTGCCAAACAGGTTGGCATTCTGCACAAACGTCTCACTAGTCTTGGTCAGGCATGCGGCGAAGTAAGACCACACCACCGTCCCGGACATATAGAAAAGGAATTGCGGCAATCCATCGGTGGGCAGATTGGCGATATTGCCGAAAATCACTGTGAAGGTAATCGTCGTCAGCAGCGGCTGGATCAAATACCACAGCGGCCCCAGGATGGTCTGTTTGTAGGCCGCGACAAAATCGCGCCGCACGAACAGCAGCACCAGGTCGCGGTAGCGCCACAGCTCCCCGAGCCGCAGATCAAGCAGCCCGCGCTTGGGCTCGATGATCAGGTCCCAGTAGTCGTCGGGCAGCGTTGCGATGTCAGTGTGTTCAGCGGTTGTCATTTTGGGTGTCTGTTAATCTCATTTGCACATGTGATAAGTATCTACTCACGCTCTCAGCGGAAGCGCTGGAGTACCGAGTAAGTTTTGAATGGCCTCAAACGACGTAATATTTGAGAGAGCTGCTGTGTCGATCAGCGATTTCAACGC
>SCUG01000630.1 GCA_004297645.1 Saprospiraceae bacterium
TGAGGACAAAGGGCATCTGCACTTCCACGATTTCCACGCCTCCTTCAATATCGCATTGTACGGTGGCGGCATTGCCATTCACCTCCATGTGGGAGGCGTAAGAAAGGAAGGGCAGGCCGAGCAGTTCGGCAACCATTGGTCCCACTTCCGAACCGTTGTAATCAATGGCTTCTTTGCCAGTGAAAATGATGTCGAAACTTTCGCCTTTGGCATACTCCGCAATTTGCTTGGCAATGTAAAGCGAACTTTGGGGCACCGCATTGATGCGCACGGCATCGGTGGCGCCGATGGCCAACGCCTTGCGGATAATCTGGTCGTTGGACTCGTCGCCGATGTTGATGACCGTGACGGTGCCGCCCGCTTTTTCCACCAGCTCGAGCGCCCGCACGAGGGCATACCATTCGTCGTATGGATTCATGATGAATGCTACGCCATTGGCGTTGAATTCCGTGCCATCGGGGGTGAATGAAATTTTGGCGGTGGTATCCGGTGTCTTACTAATGCAAACGAGAAGTTTCATGTGCGTGATTATGGATCTTTTAAAGTGGAGCAAATATACCGAATTGAAAAGTAAAGGGAAAAATCAGAACGGGAATTCACCCGGTGACAACACCCTCTGCAACACCTGTAATAAAGCGGCTTTTGTGGCGTTCTAAGGCAATTCCAATAAACAAATTTTATGAGAAAAATCATCTTCACCTTACTCCTTTCCTGTGCCGGCTTTTTTGCACAGGCACAGACTGCTGCCGATACGCTGACGCCGCAAGCCCACCTCAAAACCTACGAAGATACCCTCGCTCTTATGGCTTTCCTCGTGGTCAATGACTCTCTTTCTGAGAACCGCTTCGGAGCCTGTAAAAAGCTCATCACCACTTTGGTGGCAGCGCTGAAAACCAGCGATTCTTTCCACTACCCTTTCGAGCGCCTCAAGTCAGTCTCCATTCTATATCCGCCGGATAGCACCTTCCGGGTTTTTACATGGCAGCTTTACGTGGACAAGGATGATTACCGCTATTACGGCGCCATCCAGATGAACTCGCCCGAGCTGAAACTCTTCCCGCTCATAGACCGCTCGTTCGAGGTGAACGACGCGGAGCATGACATCCTTTCGCCCGATAAATGGTACGGTTCACTTTATTACAACATCCGCCAGTTCGACACGGCGCAAGGCCGCATGTACCTGCTTTTCGGCTACGACGGTTTTACTTTTTTTAACAAAAGGAAATTGGTGGATGTGCTGACCATTGGCCCGGAAAAGCCCACCTTCGGAGCACCAGTTTTTGTGAAGATGGATTCGACGATGGAGGTGCCCGCCGTATCCAGCCGCCTGCTGATGGAATACTCCGCCGAGGCCTCTTGCCGCATGAATTTCGATGAAACGTACGACATGCTCATATTCGACCACCTTCTCCAGATGGGCGGCACTTACGGACAGGGAATGACGATGGTGCCTGATGGTTCTTACGAAGGTTACCGGTTCGAAAACGGCCAGTGGCATTGGGTGGAAAAGGTCTGGACGGACGTGATGGAGGATGCGCCCCGGCCGGAGCCAGTGCTGGATAACCGTTCAGGAAAGGATGTTTTCGGGAAGGAAAAAAAGAAGGGCAAAAGCCGCCCGTGATTTGGCAATTTGATATGGTGCCGTTAATTTTAGCAAAAATTTTAAACATGGAAGTGCTGACGAAATTGCCGCCTACTCTGGCAGAACGCCTTGAACTGGAAGATGAAATCCGATACCCGGCTTCTTTTGATGAATTTTGGGAGACCCTGGAGGAGTGCCAGTACAAAGTTGAATACCACAACGGCCAAATCGTTTCCATTATGAGTTATGCCTCGAACAAACACGAACTGCTGACCGCCAAAATTCTTGGGATTTTCTTCAAATTATTTGATGGAGAACCGGACTACTACATTTTCGCCAGCAACGGTCCCATCCTGAAACCAGACAAAACCGGCGTTTATGAACCAGATGCCTACATTGTCGTTGGAGCACCGCAACTATTTCAATACGACAAAGGCAAGAATGCCAACACCAACCCTGCCGTCGTTGTGGAGATACTGTCCAAGACGACCCGTGACTACGACTGGGACGAAAAATTGCCCGCCTACAAACAATTCCCAAGTGTCCAGCAGATTATCTTCATTGACTTCCAGCGGCAAAAAGTCAGCATCTTCCGGCGCATGGAAATCAAAAACCAGTGGCTGAACATGGACTTCTTCGAGGCGGAGGATAATATTCCTGTACTGGATGCGGAGATTTCCGTGAAGGAACTGTACCGGAAGGTTTCATTTTAGCAAAATGTCGTAAATAACTTTCCGGTTTAGAAGGTTGAGGAGGTTTAGAATGTTTAAACTAAACCTGCTAAACCTGCTAAACCTCCTCAACCTTCTAAACCAATACCGGTAATTAAAT
>SCUG01000631.1 GCA_004297645.1 Saprospiraceae bacterium
TGCCCTCACTATTTGTACTAAGCCTATTTGGTTCTGGCTGCATCCCGATTACCCGGATGGCTAAAGTTTAATAGCAAATGTCAAATGGACAAAACCTGGCGTTCAAAAGTATAATTTATGTCCGTCTGTTCCGATTTTCATTTGCGGCGAGACTTTCCAGGTTTTTAAAACCTGGAAAGTCTATCAAGGCAGGAAAAATTTAACGACAATGTGCTGGTTTAGAGGGCCTATTGGGTGATGAGCGAGGAGGAGGCCTCGCCGAGCCGCTGTTGCAGGGCGCCGGCCACTTCCTTCCCGTGTATTTCATCGAAAAGCGTGAGGTGGTTGCCCTGTATTTCATGAACGATGACGCCCTGCCGGGCAAACTTATCCCAGCCATAATACACGGGGTCGGCGAGGTAAAACATCTGCTCTTTTGCTTTGAACAGGTCCACGTGTACATCCAACGGTTTGAGGTCGTATTTTTCGTAAGCTTCGAGGCTTTTCTCATACACCTGTTTGCCGTATGGCAAATAGCCCTCTTCAATCTCGTTGGTTTCGTTGTTGCGGTACGCCGTGCGCAGTTTACCGGCCATGTGCTGCAACTGCATTTTCACCACATGCGATTTGTATTCGATGGCTTTGGCCGGGTCTTTCACCATGAGCGACAAGTTGTAGCCCGCCTTTTTCAGTTTCTTTTTCCATTTGCCACTGTTTCCTTCGCCCGCCCATTCGTATTTGGCCACCGAATCGAAAAGCGCCAGCACGGGAACCTCACGCCCCATGTCTTGCAGTTGTTTGGCCATTTCCCAGGCAATGAGGCCGCCGAGCGAATACCCGGCGAGGTTGTAAGGCCCGTCCGGATTTTGCGCCAATATCTCCTGGATGTAATGCGCCGCCATGTCCTCGATGCTGTCGAGCGGCTCCTCGCCGCCATTGAGGCCCTTTGCCTGCAAGGCATAAATCGGCTGGTCCTCGTCCAGGAATTTTACTAAATTTTGATAAAAAAGGACGTGCAGGCCGCCGCCATGCACGAGGTAAAGCGCTGGTTTCGAGCCGCCTTCGCGGATGGGTATCAGCGAGGTAAACCTGGGTTTGCTCCCGCTTCCATTTTTGACCGAGCCATTTTTAGTACCCAACAAAGCGGCGAGTTTGCGCAGAGTGGGGTGCTGAAATAGCACTGTGAGCGGCAGCTTGTGGCCGGTGGCCTCTTTTATCTTCGACATTAGGCTGACGGCAGCGAGTGAGTGGCCGCCCAACTCAAAAAAGTCGTCGTTGACGCCCACCTTTTCTACGCCGAGCAGTTCCTGCCAAATAGAGGCCAGCAGCTTCTCCTTCGGCGTCGAGGGTGCCTCGAAAACCGTGGCTGAGAGGCCCGCCAAATCCGGTGCTGCCAAGGCGTTCCTATCCACCTTCATCGCTGTATTCATGGGCAGACTGTCCATAGTTACGAACACGGAAGGCACCATGTAGTCCGGTATTTTGCTTCGCAAAAAATCTTTAAGCGAGTCCTCGTATAATGTAGCGCCGGCCTCCATCACCACGTACCCCGCCAGCCGCTGATGGCCCGCATTGTCACCAATCACTTTGACAGCACCCTGCCGGATACCGCCAAACTGTTTCATGGTTTCTTCAATTTCACCCAATTCTACCCGATAGCCGCGGATTTTTACCTGCCCGTCTATGCGGCCCAGAAACTCGATTTCGCCGCCGGGAAGGTACCGCACCAGGTCGCCTGAACGGTAATATTTTTTGCCGGAAGGCAACGTCACGAACTTTTCAGCCGTGAGCGCCGGGCGGTTGAGGTAGCCCTCAGCCATCCCCGGCCCGCCGATGTAAAGTTCGCCGGGGACGCCCGGCGGTACGGGCATCTGGTGCGCATCCAACACGGCAACCTCCACGTTGGCGATGGGCCGCCCTATGGCGGCAAACTCACCGGGGGCATTGCGAAGATGTTCTTCCGTGATGTGTTGGTAGGTGGCGTAAATGGTGGTTTCCGTGGGGCCATAGCCGTTCCAGACGGCTTTGCAGCGCTCCATCATTTGGCGGGCTAATTCTTTCGAAAAGCCCTCGCCCCCAGCCACGGCCGTCAGGTTTTCGTCACCTTCCCAACCGGACAAGAGCAATATTTTCCATGTCGCTGGCGTAGCCTGCATGATGGTCGGGCGGCATAGTTCCATTTCTTCCCGCAGGGCAAATCCGTCTTTTTTGGTCTCTTCGCCCGCCAATACCAGCGTGGCGCCCGTCATCATCGTCAGAAAATAATCGGGGATGGACATGTCGAAGGCCATGGAAGAGACGGAATATACTGTGTCTTTTTCTCCCACCTCCAAGTACCGGTTGATGGCGTGCAGGGTGTTCACCGCCGAAGAGTGCCGGATGGCGACGCCCTTCGGCGTACCCGTGGAGCCGGAAGTGTAAATGATGTATGCGGGCCGGCCGCTTGCTGCCTGCGTGTCGGGATTGGGCAGGTCAGCGGACAAGTCCAATTCGTCCACAACCAAGGTCACGCCGGAAAATTCTGGCAATTGTTCCAACGCCCCCATATTTGTCAGCAGGTGGGTGCACCCCGAATCTTCCAGAATTAGGCGCACGCGTTCTTTCGGGTTGTGCGGGTCAATGGGTACGTAGGCGCCACCCGCCTTGAGCACCCCGTAAATACTGACGAGCACGTCTAATGAGCGCTCCATGCAGATAGCTGCGAACGCGCCGGGGGCCATGCCGTTTTTTGCCAAATGCCGGGCCAGGGCATTGGCCCTGCGGTTCAGTCCGGCGTATGTGAGCGACTGGCCGTCGAATACCACGGCCGACTTGCCGGGCGTCTTTTCCACCTGGTTTTCAAAAAGCTGGTGCAGCGTCAGGTGCAGCGGGAAGTCCGCTTTTTCTCCTTTTGAAAATTCATCCAGCAGTTGAGCCGCTGCCTCCGGGAGTAAAGATTTTGAAACCAGCGGCTCCTCGCCGCCGTCCACGAGAGCTGTCAGAAAGGTCTCGAATTCGGCCAGCCGCTGGCGTATCGTCTCGCGCCGGAAGAGGTCCGAGTTGAAATTCCACTCGAAATCCACGCGGTCGCCGAGGGGCTTGAGGTTGATGAAAGCATCGAAAGTTTCATAGTGCCGGGGAATGGCTTTTGTGGAAGCTTTCAGCCGTCCGAACTTCAGGTCATCGAGCGGACTGTCGAGGTTGAAGGCCACGCTGACGAGGGTGTTGCGGCTGGCGTTGCGGGCGATTTTCAGCTTTTTCACCAAAGCGCCGAAGGTATATTGCTGATGGTCGAAGGCATCGAGTACCTGCCGCCTGACGGTTTTGAGGTATTCACCGAAGCCGCTGTCTCCGTCCATTTTGGTGCGCACGGGCAACATGCCAATGGCATGAGCCACGAGGTTCTGGTTGCCCGGCAGCGTATGCCCTGCCGCTGCGATGCCCAACACTAAATCGTGTTGGCCGGTGATGCGGGCGAGGAAAGCCGAGTAAGCCGCCAGCATGAAGACGTAAAAAGTAGTGCCCTGCCGCGCCGCAGCTTTGCGCAATCTCGCCGTCGTGGGGGCATCGAAGGAAAGTTTTTCCACGGCCCCGTGGTGTGTTTTCACAGGTGGCCGGGGATAATCTGTGGGCAGTTCAAGCACCGGCACCTGGTCGCTGAATTGCGACAGCCAGTATTCTTCATTTTTCTTGAAAACATCGAGCTCGTGCAAGGCGGCCTGGTCCGCGGCATAATCGCTCAGTTGCCGGGCCTCGGCCAGCCTTGCGGTATCCGAGCCGTACATTTCGCCGGTCTCGCGGGTGAGGATGCCCAACGACCAGCCGTCGCAGATGATGTGGTGCACGTGGATGAAAACGAGGTGCAGGTCGTCGTGTTGCCGCACGATTTTGAACCGCACGAGCGGCCCGTTGAACAGGTCGAATTTGTGTTCGGCTTCCTCATCGTACAGCTTTTCAAGTGCGGCAAGTTGCTCCGTTTCGGGCAGTGTGCCGATGTCCACAAAAGGCACCTCGATGTTCAGTGCCGGCAGAATCCTCATGCTTTCCCCGTCCGGCTCGAACACCGTGCGCAAGGACTCGTGCCTTTGCACCAACGCCTGCAAAACGGCGGTCATCCGCTGCGCGTCGAAGGGGCCTTCCAGTCTGATTTCCGTGGCGATGTTGTAGGCCTTAGAGGCTTCATCGGAGAGTTGGCTGGCGAGAAAAATTTCTTGCTGACCTTCGGTCAACGGGCAGCTTTTCGCCACCGCCGCGGTGAGCGGTTGTGGTGCTTTCCAGGTTTTTGCCGGCGCCTTCGGCGGAATGATGACGTTCAAATCCTCGCCTTCCCAGGGCTGTATCAGGCCGGTTCCGAACATGTCGGCGATGGCCAGTTCAAAGGCCTTGCAGGTGCGCTCGAAATCTTCGGTAGTATGGGCCGTAGAGATGAAACAGGGCCGTTCGCGGATATTGACACCACGGTACCGCAGGAAGTAGTTGAACATGCGGGTGAAGGGGTTGTTGTCCGCTGTTTTTATCATAAAAATGGAGGCGCAGGACTGAATCATCAGCGGCGCTTTGGTGCGCAGGAATATCTCCCGGATGCGATTGGCGAAGGTGGCTGTGGATTCATTCAGGTCTGCTTGCAGCGCCACACCCCGGCGCTCGATTTCCGTGAGCGCAGCATACGACGCCGCCACGCTGAGGGGGTTTTTGATAAACGTGCCGGCAAAATAGGCGATGACCCCTTCGGGGGAACTGTCGTCGCCGTACTGCCAAAGGCCGCCGTCGAAGGCTGACATGAATTTGGCCTTGCCGGCGATGGCAGCGAGGGGCAGGCCACCGCTGATGCTTTTGCCGTAGGCTACGATGTCGGCGTCCACGCCGTACCAGTCCTGCGCCCCTCGTTGGCTCAGCCGGAAGCCGTTGATGATTTCATCGAAAATGAGCGCCACGCCGTGTTTGGCCGTGAGTTCCCGCACTTTTTTTATCAGCGCGGGGTGCTGCCAATGGGGGTTTTGAGCCTGCACCGGCTCGATGACTACCGCCGCCAAATCCTTAATGTTGGTCTCCAATTTCTTCAACATATTGGGGTCGTCGTAGTCGAGCACGAGGGTGTTTTCCACCAAAAACCGGGGCACGCCGGGGGAAGACGGCAGGGCTTTGGTGGTGTCTTTGAAATGCACACCCCGCACCATGAACTGGTCAATCATGCCGTGGTAGTCCGTGTCGAAAACGGCTATTTTGTCTTTGCCGGTGGCGGTGCGGGCGGCGCGCACGGCGCCGAGCACGGCCTCCGTGCCTGTGTTGGCGAGGGTGGCGCGGTCCATGCCACTGAGCTTGCAGATGATGCGGGCGATTTCGGTGGACTTTGGCGGCAGCACGTCGAGGCTGTTGCCGGACTTGAGAGCGGCGGCCACGGCCTCCTCCACAAAATCGGGCATGTGACCGAACAGCGCCACGCCGTAGCTCATCACGTAATCAATGTATTCGTTGCCGTCCACGTCCCAGATTTTCGAGCCTTTCGATTTTTCGTGGCCAATCTGGTAGCAGATTTCTTTCCACAGTTTGCTGAACCCCGTGGCGCCGCGGGGGTCGGCGTACACCTCGCGGTGCCGCTGCTGCATAGCTTTGGAGGTCTTCGTCATGGCCTCATATCGAGCCATGAAGTCCTGAAGGCCTTTGCGCTGCTGTTCCGTCAGGTCGTCGTTGCTGTTGATGGTTTTGTAGCTGTTGAGTTTGGCGGTCACGCCGGAGGTCGAACGCTTGATGACGGCCTCCTGCTCTTCACGTGCGGCGACGAGCGGCGACACTGCATTTTTATTTTGCTGCGCAATGGGTGGTGCAGGCACCGGCACCTGAACTGTCACAGCCGGGGCTTGCCCCGTCAGCATATTCAGTTGTTGCTGCATGATGTTGAGCTGCTGCTGCATGAGTTGCTGCACGCCATTGCCTGCGGCAAAAACGGGCAATTGAGGCAACTGACCAGGCTGGGTATTCATTGCCGCAGGCGGCGGAACAGCCGCCGCGGGTGCAGGCGGGGCGAAGGACTGAATGATGGCCGGCGCTTCGGGCCTGAATTTGTCCGGCGGGAGCACGCCGTCAAGGTGCTGCGCCAACGCCCCTATCGCCGGCGTTTCTTCAAAAAGCATGCGGAAGGAAAGCTCCGTTCCGAATTTTTGATTGAGGGAAATGACAGCCTGACTCAAAAACAGGCTGTCGAAACCCAGCTCAAGAAAGGAGGCGTTCTCGTCCATGTCTGCCGGTTCCATTCCGCTTAGTTCGTGCAGCGAGGCTTTGATTTCATCCAAAAGCAGTGCGAGGCGTGAAGGTGTTTTTTGCATGGTTTCCATGTTTGAAGGGTGGCCAAACGCAGGTTCGGCCGGGGGGGCGGTGATAGATGATGTGAAGTTGGTGGAAGCCGCCAAAGCATGAGCTTCCTGTTCAATAGCCGCGGCATCATGGCGCGGGGCGATGAAATATTTCTTCTTTTCAAAAGAATAAGCAGGCAGGGGAACGTGCCGGTGAGAGGCGCCGCTGTAAAACGAGTGCCAGTCCACAGGCACCCCCGCTACCCAGAGTTTGCCGAGGGTTTTGAGGATGAATGCCACGTCGTTGGCCGGCTCTTTCGGGTGCCGCACCGAGGCGAAGACCTGATGCCCCGGCTTCTTAGAGCGGTGCATCCGGGCAAAGGAACTGAGCGTTTGCCCTGGGCCTGCTTCGAGGAAGATACGGTTCTCGTTTTTCATCAGGGTGGCCAGCCCGTCGTCGAAGCGCACGGTTTGGCGAAGGTGGCTAATCCAGTAATCCACGGAGGTGGCTTGGGCCGCCGTTATCCACGTGCCGGTGACGTTGGAGACGAAGGGAATTTTTGGCTCCGCCAAAATCACCGTCTCCAAATATTCCCGGAATTTTTCCAGAACCGGCTCCACCTGCGGCGAATGTGCTGCCACGGCGATGTGGATTTTCGAGCATTCCACGCCGTCTTTTTCAAGCTGCGCCTGCAAGCTGTCTATGGCGTCAGCCGTGCCGCTGACCACGAGGTTGTCCACCTTATTAATTACAGAAATGGTGTGTTCGCCAGTGAGAAAGGGCCGCAGTTTTTCCTCCGTCAGCGCCACGCTCAGCATGCAGCCGTTGCCGGAGAGCGTCTCAAACAGTTTGCCGCGGACGGTGACGAGGCCAAGCGCAGCCTCGAGACTCATCACGCCCGACAGACACGCCGCCGTGTATTCGCCCATGCTGTGGCCAATCATTTCCGCCGGCTCGATACCCCAATGTTGCCACAATTTGGCCAACGAATATTCGATGGAGAAAAGCGAGGCCAGGGCATACGAAGGGCTGGTGATGGAAGACCCTTCAGCCGTGCCGCCACCGGTGGGGTAAACCACCTCTTTGATGGACAGCCCGTGCTGCTTTTGCAAAATGGCAAAACACGCCTCCACCTGTCCGGCAAAAAATGTGTTCGAGGCGTACAGGTCGCGGGCCATGTTCGCATATTGGGCGCCGCCGCCCGGAAACATGAAGATGAAGCCAGCACCTGGAATCAAGACTTCTGAATTTGTTATTGGTTTTGAAAAGACAGGCCCCGGCGCAGCGCCCGCAATGATGGCCATTCTCTTTTGAAAATGCGGCCTGCCGGTGGCAAGTGTGTATGCCGCACTGGCCAACGGTGTATCTGCATGTTTTTCCAAAAACACCTCCAGCCGGTGATTCATGCGCTCCAATGCCTCCTCCTTTTTCGCAGACAAAAGCAAAAGCTGCGGCGCTGCCGAAGCGACAGGCTGCCGGCAGCTTTCGGCAGGTGCTTCTTCCAAAATCACATGCACATTGGTGCCTCCGAGGCCGAAGGTGCTGACGCCAGTGCGGCGTGGCACCCCGGAGCGCGGCCATTCCCGCAGGGTGGCATTCACAAAAAATGGCGAGTTGGCGAAGTCAATTTGGGCGTTGGGTTTTTGAAAATGCAGGCTGGGCGGGAGTTTTTCATAATAAAGCGAAAGGGCCATTTTGATAATGCCCACCACACAAGCCCCGGCGTCGAGATGGCCGACGTTGGTTTTCACCGAGCCGATGGGGCAAAACTGTTTCTGCTTTGTGGTTTTTCGGAACGCCTCCGTCAGGCCCTGCATTTCGATGGGGTCGCCGATGAAGGTGCCCGTTCCGTGGGTTTCGATGTAGCCGGTTTGGTCAGCAGTGAGGCCGGCATTTTCGAGGGCTTTGGCGATGACGGCAGCCTGCCCCTGGCTGCTCGGCGCGGTGATTCCCGTTTTGGCGGCGCCGTCGTTGTTGATGGCGGTAGCTTTTATGACGGCCCACACGCGGTCGCCGTCAGCCAGTGCGCGGTCTAATTTTTTCAGCACGAGCATGGCCATGCCGTTGCCTTGCGCCATGCCCCCGGCCCCGGCATCGAAAGCACGGATGTAGCCGTCGGGCGAGAGCGGCCCTCCTTCCACGTACTCATAACCGCCGTACACGGGTGGTTGCACGCGGCCGCCGCCTACGATGACCATGTCACTGTCGCCGCTGCGCAGGCTTTGGCAGGCCAGATGAATGCCCACGCCGCCGGTGGAACAGGCAGTTTGCACGTTCACCGCCGGGCCGCGGAGGTTCAGCTTGTAAGCCACGCGGGTGACGGAAAACGAGCTTTCGGCAGCCAACATTTCCTGGTAGCCGCCGGCGGCTTCGAGCAGTTCGGGGTGCGTGGCCACATTTTTATGAAAATAAAGGTTGCGGGCAACGCCGCCGAAAATGCCGATGTTCCCCTCGAACTCGAAGGGATTGTAACCGGCGGATTCCAGCGCTTCATACGCCGTTTCGAGGAAAATGCGGTGCTGCGGGTCGGTCATCTCCGCCTCTTTGGGCAGGTACCCGAAAAAAGAAGCGTCGAAAGCGTAGGGGTTGTCCAAGGCATAAGTCCGGCGCACGTAATGGCCGGTGCCGGGCGTCACGCCCTCCGCTGCGAGGTCATCATCGCTCACTTCGTGGCTGACGTCTTTGCCGCTTACTAAGTTTTGCCAAAACTCGAAAATGTCGTTGGCTCCGGGAAGCCGGCAGGCCATGCCGACGATGGCGATGTCAGGCGGGTTGGTGAGTTGGTGAGTTGGTGAATTGGTAAATTGGTGAATTGGGGTGCCGCTGTGCCGGGAGGTTGGGTAGCCGAATTTTTCCACCATTTTCCAAGTGTCGCTGCAAAGAAAATCGTCGTCGAAGACGCCTTCCCAGCCGGTGGCCTTTTTGGCGTTGATGCCCTTTTGTTGGTCAAAGTTAGTGTCGCCCATCGAGCGGCTGTCTTTGTAAATGCCACTGGTCATTTTTTTATCCAAATCCTCGTAGGGGTGGAGCAGGCCGGGGTGAAACTCCAGGCCCAGCTTCTCGCACATCTGCCGCATCGCCTCTTCCGGGCGAGTCACCAAATCTTCGTAAAGCAGGGTGAATTTTTGCCCTTCGGGCAATGTTTCAAAAAACGCCTCCGTGGTTTTTTGGCTTTCCAACCAAACCAACTCGCCCAATTGCCGGGGCGAAAAGTCGTGGGGGTGCAGGTACAGCACCTGGTCCATGTGGTATTTTTCAAATGACCGCACCATGCTGTACGGGTGCCGCACGAGTTGAATAAACCGGGCCTTCGGAAAATCAGCCACCGCTTTTTTCAGGGCGGCAGCATCGAGGGCGTAGCTCGGCGACTTGTCCACGAGGGTGCGGCCACCTGCCCATTCGTGCAGCTTTTCAAACATCCCCCGCGTGGTCACACCCTGCTGCTCCATGTCGCGAAGCAGCAATTTCGCCTCGTTTGCTTCGCAATGTTTCAGCTCCATGACGGCCCGGATGAGGCCCTCCGACCAGAGGCTGAATTTGCCGGTATAGGCTGCGCTGCGCTCTTTCAGCGTTTCGAAATGCAGCAGTTGCAACTCGTTGCAGGCGAACAGCGACGGGTGGCCGGCCAACATGACCCGCAGCAGCGTGGTGCCGGAACGCGGCGGAGCGAGGATGAAAATTGGGGATGAAGGATTTTTGATTTTTGATATGGGGCCAGGTAAATGGTTGGGGATAATTTTTTTGAATGATTCGATCTGTGCGGGGGACAGTTTCGGCTGCGGATTTCCAGTGGAGGGCGAGCCGCCTTTTGCCGGGCCGGCGATTTTTGCGACGGCTTCGGGGTAGTTTTTTTCCAAAAATGCGGCATAGCCCGCCACCGTGGGGTAGTCGAAAATGGTGGTGATGAAAATGGAGGCGGAACAGGCCGTCATCAACTCGCCGATGAATTTGGCGGCGAGGATGGAGTTGCCGCCCAACTCGAAAAACTTGTCGAGGCGCCCGACGGGTTTCACGAAGAGCAGGGCTTCCCAGATGTGGGCAATTTCTCGTTCGAGCGGGTTTTGCGGGGCTTCGAAGGCTTGGTCCAGCGCTGGTCTTTCATTGGCAGGCTCCGGCAGCGCTTGCCGGTCGAATTTGCCATTGGTGGTGAGTGGCATTTTTTTCAAAAACACGAAATGCGAGGGCAACATGTACTCCGGCAGGCCCTGCTCCAAATGGTGCCGCAACTCCGAGACTGTCAGATTTTGGCCGGGGTGCAGCGTGAGGTAGGCCACGAGGCGCTGCCGGTGTACCTCGTGCTGGTTTTGCAAAATCACTACGGTTTCTTTCACCGCCGGATGGCGGCTGATGGCGGTTTCTATTTCGCCAAGCTCCACGCGGAAGCCCCGGAATTTCACCTGAAAATCGGAGCGCCCCAGGAACTCGACGTTGCCGTCCGGCATCCAGCGTGCGAGGTCGCCGGTTTTGTAAAGTTGGTCTGGGGTGGCGCCACCCTGCCACGGTTGTTTGACCAATTGCGCGGGCCGTGAAATGAACCGCTGGGCCGTAAGTTCGGGCCGGTGCCAATAGCCGCGGCCCACGACGGGCCGGGTGCCACCGATGTAAATTTCACCCACCTCGCCGGGGGCAACTTCATTCAGTTTTTCATCTAAAATGAAAATTTCGTAATTCAGAATGGGGAGGCCAATGGGCACTTTGTCTGCCGCGAAGCCCTTTGGAAATTTGAAGAAAGTGCAGTTGACGGTGGCCTCGGTGGGGCCGTACAAATTGTACAACTGGCAGCCGGGCACTATTAGTTCGTGCTTTTGCGCCAGCGAAGTAGGGCACACCTCGCCGGAGACATTGACCAACCGCAGGCTCTGCAATTTCGCCGCAGGCGCCTGCTCCAACAGCAGGGTGTAGGGCGACGGCAGGGTGAGCACATGCGTGACCTTATTGTTAAAAATAGTGTCTGCAAGCCGGGCCATATCTTTTTCGTCGCCTTGTTTTGGCAGCACCAATGGGGCACCTTGCAGCAGCGGCCAGAAAAAAGTGAGCACCGACACGTCGAACGAAATGCTGCATGTGAGCATCATGGCGCCGATGGGCTGCGGGGCAATAGCCTGCTGCCCCTGAAGCTGAAAGCACACATTTTCGTGGGTAATCATCACCCCTTTCGGCTTGCCGGTGGAGCCGGAGGTGTAAATCATGTATGCTAAGTTGCGGGGGTTGGTGCGTCCCGGGGGCAAAGTGACGGCGGGGGCTGCCCCGGTATTTTTATCGAGAAAAATTATGCGGGCTTTGGTTTCGGGCAAGTTGCCGGCCAGCCAGCTTTGAGTCAGGATGACTTTTGCGCCAGCGTCATTCACCATGTAGGCAAGGCGCTCTTTGGGGTAATCCACGTCAATGGGTACGTAAGCGCCACCAGCTTTGAGCACGGCGAACACGGCTACCATCAGGTGGAACGAGCGCTCCAGATGCAGCGCCACGAAGTCTTCGGTTTGGATGCCCATGTCAACGAGCTGTTGGGCGAGGGCATCGGCACGGCGGTTCATCTCTGCATAAGACATGGATTGCTCGCCGAAAACGAGGGCGGTGGCTTCGGGCCGTTGAGCCGCCTGCCGCTCAAACAAATGGTGCAGGCAAACGTCGCCGGGAAAAGTTATTTCGTTTGAGATTTGATTGTAGTCTCCCATAGTAGTATTAGGTCGTTAGGTATGGCCTGCGTATGACCCAAGGCGGAAAACTGGGGGGAGCCTTCCTTTTATGTTTTGCGATTCAATAAATGTGAGCGCCAGAATATGAGACCGGTCGCAGGTATAGCAAACGCAACGAAAGCAAGTGCTAAAACTGGGTTAGTTTTGCCCTGAAAGATTGAGGCGGGGGGAATACAAAAGGGGAGTTGAATAACAGAACACCAAAAATAAGACATAATTTAAAACATGCAAAGCCGGGGAGAAAAGCCGCCTCCTCCCAAGGTGCTGGCGCGATTGTTGAAAACCAGTTATTTATTCAAATACATTGCCATGATGAAATGCCGAACCTGCCCGAGTCTCGAATTTTTTCTTACCGCCTTATGGTTGTTGTTCTCCGGCTTCCAAAGCCGGGCACAGGTGTTGGATTACAGCCGTGTGGTGACCCCCGAAGGGCAACGGCCCGCCAGCTTCGAAGAATACATCGTGCAGCTCGCCTGGCTCAACAACCCCGAAACGCAAATCCTTGAATACCGCAAAAATAAGGAGGTCAAGGAAGTGGAACTCCAACGCAGCGCCTGGATGGACGACGTGAATTTCGGTTTCAACGTAAACGACGTGAGCCTCGGCCATATCGTCAACCCTTCTAACAACGACCTGATATTGTACCCGCTATTCCAGCTTTCCACCAGTGTCAGCCTTGGCACATTTACCAACGGAAAAAGAAAGCGGCAGATAGAACAGGAGGATGTGAATATTGCCGGGGCCGAAGGCAACCAGCACAAACTGAGAATCCGGGCAGAAACGCTTACCAGGTACAGGCAACTGCTCCTCGCCATAGAAACCCTGAAGGTGCGGGTGAGAGCCGAAGAAGACGCCCGCAATGTTTACGAGATGGCCAACCAGCGATTCAAGACTCTCGACATAGAACTCGACCAGATGCTGCAAGCCTCGGCATCATACAACACCGCCGTGGAAAACCGGCTCTCCGCCGAAACAGACATAGAATTGGCAAAACTCCAAATGGAGGAAATACTCGGCGTACCCTGGGAAAACGTGCAGCGCTATCAGGAACGGTACGATAAGTAAATTTGACCAGTGCTTTGCATATCGTCTCCAACATGAAAAAAGCCCGGATTGGACAATAGCTGCGTTCGCTGTCTTTTTCCTACTTTTGGAGGGTTAAACAAAATCCTCTCGAAATATGAAAAAGACCTTTACCACCCTCCTGCTGTTCAACCTACTATTTATTGCCGTTTACGGCCAAACCAACATGCTCTCCACCAACCCGGTGGCGGAAGAAGTGATGCTGGGAAACTACGACCCGGCCAGTTACATGCCCACGACAGTGCTGAACCATCCCGATGAAATAATTCAGGGCATCCTCGCCGGTGTGTCCCCCGACTCGCTCAAAAAATACCTTTTTGACATGAGCGCATTTCACACACGCAACACCGGCTCCGATACAATTTCGGCAGTGTCGGGCATAGGCGCAGCACGGCGCTGGGTTTATCAAAAATTCCAACAAATAAGCGCCGGCAACGAGAACCGGCTGATACCATCCTATTTGCAGTTCGACCAGACTATCTGCTCAGTGGGCCAGCACCGCAACGTATTCGCCGTGTTGCCGGGCATTGACACCTCGCTCCACGACATCATCATCATCGAGGCGCACTTAGACAGCCGGTGCAGCACGGTCTGCGACACGGCATGCCTCGCCGAAGGAATGGAGGACAATGGCAGCGGCAGCGCCCTCGTGCTCGAATTGGCGCGGGTGATGAGCCAATTTGCCTTCGACCGTACCATTGTTTTTATGACCACCATCGGCGAGGAGCAGGGCCTGTACGGCGCCGGTTCTTTTGCCAAATATGCCAAGAACAAGGGAATCGCCATCCGTGCCGTGCTGAACAACGACATCGTCGGTGGCATCATCTGCGGGGAGACCTCTTCCCCACCCTCCTGCCCCGGGCTGAATGAAATAGACAGCACCCAGGTTCGGCTTTTTTCGGCGGGCAGCATCAACTCGCCGAACAAGCAGTTGGCCCGTTTTATCAAATTAGAATACGCGGAAGAACTGCAAAACCTCGTTACCGTGCCCATGCTGCTGACCATCATGTCGGCAGAAGACCGGTCGGGCCGTGGCGGCGACCATATCCCGTTCAGGCAGGAGGGCTTCCCCGCCATGCGGTTCACCTCGGCCAATGAACACGGCAATGCCAACACCAGCGACCCCAATTACCACGACCGTCAGCACACCTCCGGCGATGTGCTCGGTGTGGACACCGACGCGAATATTATCCTCGACAGCTTTTTTGTAGATTTCAATTACTTGAGCCGGAATGCTGTGATAAACGGGGTGGCAGCAGCATTGGCGGCCATCGGCCCGGTCACGCCCGGCATGCAGGCTACCAAATTCGAGGACAGCATAACGGTGCACATCAACGACCCCTATAATTATGGGGAATACCGCATTTTTCTTCGCTCCACCAGCACGCATGATTTTCTTGAAATATTCACGGTCAGCGACACCGTGGCCACCGTGCCGAAGCCCGAAACGGGGGTGGTGGTGAGTGTAGCTTCCGTTGATGAAAATGGCATCGAGAGTTTGTTTACCGGGGAGGTCATACCTCCGACAGTCACATCGAGCGGAGAGGTGAAGGAAGCATTTCCGGAGAAAGTGTTCGAGCTGTTTCAAAACCGGCCGAACCCATTCGACGAAGCCACCATTATTGATTTTCAGGTATTCAAACCCGTGTCGTACAAAGAGGCCTATATCGCAATTACAGACTTGCAGGGGAAAGAAATCCAGCGTTTGAAGACGGCGCTAAAGATGGGATTGAACGAAGTGCTTTATACCCACGGCTACCACATGACAGGCGTTTTCGCTTACAGCCTCGTCGTGGACGGGGAGGTCGTGGCCACCAAGCGCATTGTTTTTGCGAATTGACGGAATTGCGGCGCGGACTTTCGCAACACTTTCCCGAAGGAAGCGTTTTTCCAGGCACGATAGCCCAGACTAAATCCGCCATTCTCATAGGAAACCAGAAACTCAAGCCCGAAATGAATTTACTCGAAAATTACGAACTCAAAGACACCGGCAACCTCGAATTATTGGCAAAACAGGTGGTCGAGGGTTTTATTATCGGCCTGCACAAAAGCCCGTTTCACGGCTTTTCGGTAGAGTTTGCGGAGCACCGTCTCTACAACCAGGGGGAGGGCACAAAAGAAATAGACTGGAAGGTGTACGCCCGCACTGACCGGCTATACGTGAAGCGCTTTGAGGAAGAGACTAACCTGCGCTGCCAGATTGTAATTGACGCTTCCAGTTCTATGTATTTTCCGGAGGTGAGTAAAGACGGCAAGAATTACACGAACAAGCTGCGCTTTTCGGCACTCGCTGCCGCCTCGCTGATGAATTTGCTTCAAAAACAACGGGATGCTTTTGGGCTTTCAATTTTCGACGAAGAGGTGGCCACGCACACCCGCTGCCGGTCGTCCAACACCCATTACCGGTTGATGCTGACCTACCTTCAACAGCTCATAGACAACCCGGAGCACAATAAGACTACCTCCGCCGCCAAAGCCCTCCACCAAATCGCCGACAGCATTCACAAAAGGTCACTGGTAGTCATTTTCAGCGACATGTTCGAGCAGACGGAGGATACGGAGGCGCTGTTCTCGGCGCTGCAACACCTCAAGCACAACAAGCATGAAGTCATCCTTTTCCACACCGTAGACAAGTCGCTGGAGATAGATTTTGATTTTGAAAACCGCCCCTACCTGTTCGTAGATATGGAGACCGGCGAACAGCTCCGCCTCCAACCCAACCAGGTAAAGAGCCATTACGTAGAGCAGGTGGCGCGCTTTAAAGAACAGCTCAAATTCAAATGCCTCCAGTACAAAGTGGATTTTGTGGAAGCCGACATCAACGAGGGCTTCCAGCCCATTCTGCAATCGTGGTTGGTGAAGCGCACAAAGATGAAAAACTGAGGAGAGGCGAGAAGCGAGAGAGGCGCCGGGTGAAATTTTTTCATGGCCTAAACTACATTATTAGCATTGCGAGTTTTCAGGTTTTCATTCATACTAATGCTGCTCTTCCCTGCTTGTTATGAGCCGAAGGAAGGATGCCTCGACCTCGATGCAGTGAACTACGACGCCAGCGCCGACAATCCCTGTGCGGATTGCTGCCAGATGCCTACCCTTTCCGTGTCGTTCAGCCACCAGGCGCTGTTGCCCACACAGACCGATACGGCCATCAGTTTCAAATACGACAGCCTTTACCCATCCCCATTCGACAAGTCGCATTACTTCCAGATCACACGGAGCAGGTTTTTTATTTCCGGCCTCCATTTGATTAAAGAGGACGGCACGGAGGTGGGCGTGCAGGACAGCATCGAACTAGAGGCATCCACAGGCGATACCCTCACAGTGGAAGACAACTTTGCTTTGGTGGACCGCGACATTTTTCAGGGTGAAACGCTTGGTACCATCGTTACGCAAGGCAACTTCGACCGCGTGCGCTTCACACTCGGCCTGAGCAACACGGTGCGGCACACCATCCCTGAATCTGCGCCGTCGAAGCACGCCTTGAGAGTAGCGGGCGATACATTGATGTACGCCGAAGGCACGGGCTATTTGTCCCACCTGCTGATTTTTAAACGGGATACGCTTTCCACTACGGCGCCCATCGAATTGAAAATGACGGAACCCGCGACCATTGAATTGCCACTGCCCGAAACCATCGGGGTATTGCGGGGTTTCAATATTTCGCTGAAATTGAAAATCAACTATCTCGCTTGGTTTGCGGACATAGATTTGGTAAATGACAGCGTGCAGACTATCGAAATGAAGCTGAAAGAAAACTTGCCAAATGCCTTCACCGTTACAGAAGTTAAAATGAATTAGCGCTACTTTTGCCGTAGCTTTTTGGCTTAAATCCATCATCTCACATGAAAAAATTATTCTTCCTCCTGGCGGTATCCGCACTCGTATTTTCCTGCAATAAAGACCAGCCCACCACCACTGTCAACCTGCATTTCAAAGCCCTGTACGATGGCGCACCTCTCGTCATGAATAGCCAATACAAATACCCCAATGCCATCGGCAATCTCATCATGATTCAGCAGTTCAATTTTTACATTTCCAACATGGTGCTGGTGGATGAAAACGGCGGCGAGACGAAGCTGCTCGATGTGGATTTCGTTGATTTCACGAACAACACCACGACGGCAGAGGCGGAAACCCCGGCTACTTTTATCCTGCCGAAAATCCCCACCGGCACTTACACGGGCCTTCGTTTAGGCATCGGCGTACCCGCTGATAAGAACAAGGCCTCAGCCAATCAGCTCAGCGTAGGCAACCCACTTCGCGACACCTATTCGACCCATTTTTGGAGCGATTGGGGCAGCTTCATTTTTATGAAATCGGAAGGCATTTACGATTACGACCAGGACGGCATCATCGAAAACAACGGCGACGACCATCCCTACGGCCACCACTGTGGCACCAACGAATCTTACGTCGCTCTCAGTTTCGACAAACCCATCTTGTTGGAAGAAAATAAACCAACCGGCCTGAATTTCGTGGTGGACCTGCTCAGGCTTTACGCCAACGACGACGGCGTGCTCGATTTTGGCGACACCGCCAATCTCTACACTCAAAGCCCCAGCGACCTGGCCTTAGCAAAAAAAATCATGGGCAACTTCCACTTCGCCCTAACCCTGCAATGACCCCTATGTACTACCTTTTCTAAAGTGATTGTACATGAAGAAACTACCATTTGCCAAACTTCTGCTACTGACGGCCATGATGGCCTGCCAAAAAGACGATCCGCCAAAACCAGCGGACGGCGTTGACCTGACGGGGATACCCTACAACCCGGCGGCTTACAATTTCACCCTGCCGCCCGGTTTCCCTTCGATGACAATACCAGCGGGCAACCCGATGACAGCCGAAGGCATTGACCTCGGCAGGCGTCTGTTTTTCGACCCCATCCTTTCGGCCGACAGCACCATCGCTTGCGGCAGTTGCCACGACCCTAAAAAGAGTTTCAACGACAACCTGGCGCTCAGCCCCGGCGTGGGCGGGCAACTTGGCGGCCGGAGTTCGATGGCGGTCATCAACGTCGCCTTCTTCGAGCATGGCCTTTTTTGGGACGGCCGCGCCGCCACACTCGAAGACCAAGCGCTTCAGCCCGTGGAAAATCCCGTGGAAATGGCCGAAAGCTGGGACCATGTGGAAGTGAAACTCCGCCGCCATAGCAGTTACCCTGCCCGCTTTCGCAAAGCTTTTGGCATAAAAAATTCCACTGAAATCACCCGTGACCTCGCGGTAAAAGCCATCGCCCAGTTCGAGCGCACACTGATTAGCGCCAACTCCCGTTTTGACCGAAAGATTTACCAACTCGAAAGTGACCCCTTTCTTTTCAGTGAAATGGAAAGCGATGGGTACAAGCTCTATTTCGACGACCTTTCGGGTAGCTCCAGTGCTGCCCACTGTGCCCACTGCCACGACGGCGGGCCGCTGCTCACCTCCGACGCCTTTTTCAACAACGCCATTGAGGATGTCCAAACCTTAGATGACTTCCCCGACTATGGCCTCGGCAAGGTGACGGGCAAGCAGTCCGACAACGGGAAATTCCGGGCACCGACGCTGCGCAACATCGCTCTGACCGCACCATACATGCACGACGGCCGCTTCCAAACTCTGGAGGAAGTGGTGGAGCATTACAATTCCGGTGGTCATTTCATATCAAATGTGAACGCCCAATCCATCCTGCCACTGCACCTCACAGCATACGAAAAACAGGCATTGGTGGCGTTTCTGCACACTTTCACCGACACCAGTTTTGTGAGTAATCCAAACTTCCAAAATCCATTCAAGTGAACCGCTGAAGCCACCGGAGTTTTCTCGTTCACACATCGTTCCGGTAGCGTATGAAAAAATTATTAACCCAAAAAACTGAAAGGGTTCAAAAAAAACTTACCTTAGCCGCCACACAAACGTTTTCCCTCCGAACCGATTTTCACTTTGACATTTTAGTCTTGTTATTGCCAAAGGCAATGTCAAACTTAACTATGCTGCCTTCAAGCAGGTCAACCCCCAAATCCACCTAATAAGTCAATCCACTCCAACACCCAAGATAACTTCTTATAATCCCATAAGAAGGGCGGGCTTTCCCAGTGATGGGGAAGTCCGCTTTTTTTGTGTCTTTCCCAGATTTGGTTGCAGTATCTGACCTTTGCAATTCGTGCTTTTTGTGCTTAGAGCTTATTTGGTTTTTCCCTCGAAACCCAAATCCCCAACATACTCTAAACCTTCCGAGCCTGCGATTAACTTCATTTTTTCCACCTACTTTTGTAGTCTGAAAATTTGAGAATGCCAGTGAGGGCACCGGCATTTTCCAGCTCAATTCACCATCTCATGCCTGGAAACACATTTGGACAGATTTTTCGCATCACCACCTTCGGCGAATCGCATGGCCCGGCCATCGGCGCGGTGGTGGACGGGTGCCCTGCCGGGTTAGAGATAGACGCTGCATCCATTCAGGCAGAGCTTGACCGGCGCAGGCCCGGCCAATCGGCCCTCGTCACGCAGCGGAAAGAGAGAGACCAGGTGCAGATATTATCGGGCGTGTTCGAAGGCAAGACCACCGGTACCCCCGTGGCCCTGCTGATTTTCAATGAAGATGCCCGCCCCCAGGATTACAGCCACATCGCCGGGAAATTCCGGCCGTCGCACGCTGATTTCACATTTTTTGCAAAATATGGCCACCGCGACCCACGGGGCGGCGGCCGTTCTTCGGCCCGTGAAACAGCGGCCAGGGTGGCGGCTGGTGCTATTGCCAAACTTTTTTTACAAAAAAACGGCATCGCAGTGAGGGCCTGGGTCAGCCAGGCCGGGGCGGTAGTTCTCGAAAAAAACTACGCGGAACTCGATTTTTCCAACATCGAAAAAACGCCAGTCCGCTGCCCCGATTTGGCGGTAGCCGCCCGCATGGAAGACCTCATCCGGCAGGTAAAGAAATTGGGCGACACCCTCGGCGGTACTGTGAGCTGCGTAGTGCAGGGCTGCCCGCCCGGGCTGGGCGAGCCGGTGTTTGGCAAACTGCATGCAGACCTCGGGGCGGCCATTCTCGGCATCAATGCCTGCAAGGGTTTTGAAATAGGCGCTGGCTTCGCCGGAACGGCGATGCGCGGCTCTGAACACAACGACCTGTTTTTCGCCGAAGGCGGCACCATCCGCACTCGAACCAACCATTCCGGCGGGGTGCAAGGCGGCATTTCCAACGGCATGGACATTTATTTCCGGGCAGCCTTCAAGCCGGTGGCCACCATCGTAGCAGCGCAGGAATCGGTGAACGAAAAAGGCGAAAAAGTGGAAGTGACGGGCAAGGGCCGCCACGACCCATGCGTGTTGCCGAGGGCCGTGCCCATCGTGGAAGCCATGACTGCGCTCGTGCTGGCCGACCATCTGTTGCGCCAACGGGTGAGCAGCATCTAAAATTTGTCAAAAAACACCATTCATCTCAATTTTTTAAAAAATGCAAACACGTTTCATTTTGGGCATGTTGGCCTTGTTTCTTGGCTGGCCTTCATTTGCGCAGCTAACGCTCAAGGTCACGCAAATTCCCGCCAACACCCCGGCGGCTGACGATATTTTCGTGGCCGGTAATTTTCAAAACTGGAACCCCGGCGACCCCGCCTTCATGCTGGCCGCCAGTGGCGGCGGCACCTACGAAATCACCATCACCCCACCGGTGGGCTTGGTGAAATACAAATTCACGAGAGGCGGCTGGAGCACAGTGGAGGGCAACGCCGCCGGTGGCTTTTTGCCCGACAGGGAATTTAATTATACCGGAACGCCCACCACCGAATATGTGGAAATCCTGAGCTGGGAAGACCTCGGCAGCTCCGGCGGCAACAGCACCGCTGCCGCCAATGTCCACATTCTCGACGATAGTTTTTACATGCCCCAACTCGACCGCCACCGCCGCGTGTGGATTTACCTGCCGCCGGATTACGACAATTCCACGAAAAACTACCCCGTGCTCTACATGCATGACGGGCAGAATGTCTTTGACGCCACCACGAGCTTCGCCGGGGAATGGGAGGTGGACGAGTCGCTGAACGAGCTGTTTAGCCAGGGTGACTTCGGCTGCATCGTCGTGGCCACCGGCAACGGACAGGCCCTGCGAACCGACGAATATTCCCCGTGGCTCAACACTACTTACAATGCCGGGGGCGAGGGTTCGGCATACATGAATTTTATAGTGGAAACGCTAAAACCATACATTGACACGCACTACCGCACCTTGGCAGGCCGGGAATACACGGGCATCATGGGAAGCTCGCTCGGCGGGCTGATTTCGCATTATGGCATCCTCGCTCATCAGGACGTTTTCAGCAAAGCTGGTATTTTCTCCCCGGCATATTGGTTTAACCCCGAAATATTCGGCTTCACTACTGACACTCCGAAAAACGAGGCAATGAAACTCTACCTCCTCGCCGGCGAGCAGGAAGGCAATGGCTCGGTAGTGGCGGATGTGAACCAAATGGAAGGTTTGTTATTTGGCAACGGATTCGGTGCCGAAGAAGTTAAAAAAGTTTTTCACGCCGATGGCGAACACAGCGAATGGTATTGGGCACGGGAATTTCCGGCGGCATACCAGTGGTTGTTCGCAGGGCTAAACCTCACCAGCGCCACGGAAGCAGAGGCCGGGAACATTCGCATTTATCCCAACCCCACGGACAGCCTGATTTACGTAACCAACACGGAAAACTTGCAGCGCCCATCGTACCGGATTTATTCCATGGAAGGAAAGATTTTGATGAAAGGAAAATTGGAGAACATTTTCATCAACCTCGGCAAACTGCCCACTGGCCCTTATACGCTGCAAATTTTTTCCAAACACAAACTCGTGTTCAAGGACAAGGTCATTGTCAATAATTAAGCATTCCGGAGCAAAAACCGGCGACAAGAAACTATGTTTCCACGTCGCTGCGCCGGAAAAAAGCCGTCAAAGGCGGGAAGGCACTTGCGCCTTCGGCGCAATAAATAATATTTGAACGCAAGGACGCAAGGACGCAAAGACGCAAAGAACTAAATACAACTAACTCTGCGTCCTTGCGTCCTTGCGTCCTTGCGTCTTTGCGTCCTTGCGTCCTTGCGTCCTTGCGTCCTTGCGTCCTTGCGTCCTTGCGTCCTTGCGTCCTTGCGTCCTTGCGTCCTTGCGTCCTTGCGTCCTTGCGTCCTTG
>SCUG01000632.1 GCA_004297645.1 Saprospiraceae bacterium
CGAAAATAATTTTTAGGATACACAAGTTCGCCCGGTTCCTCCCCCCTGAAAGCCAGCATTAAAACCGGCAGTGTAAGTATCAGAAAGATTCTTTTCATGACAACTCGCTCTTTTCGTTGCTAAATGCGCAGGTTGAATATAAGGCGTAAAATGTGGAAATAAATTTCGAAGGGGAAGCAAATTTATAATTCACCTTCGGATTTCCCACAGAGAAATGATGAAATTAAATTCCGGCATTGATGAGGGGGGATGTTCGATTGCCGGGCCTGCGCTTATCATGCTGTCAAAAAACGTGTCAAATTCTAAAACACCTCCTCCCTTTTAGCGTACAACCCCCTACTTTTGCGCGCCTTTTAGCGCCGCGCATCACGCTTATATGCTGCGAAAAAGCCCCGAAACCAAAAACCTTCAAACTTTCATAAAATGCATTATCGTACACACAACTGCGGAGAGCTGCGCATGCAGCATGTAGGGCAAGAAATAAAACTTTCAGGCTGGGTGCAAATCAGCCGCGACTTTGGAGGCATGACCTTCATTGACTTGCGCGACCGGTACGGCATCACCCAATTAGTTTTCAATATGGAGGACGATGCCGCCCTGTGCGAGCGCGCCCGAAAACTGGGCCGCGAATTCGTCATCTCTGCCACTGGGCTGGTGCGGGAGCGCAGCAACAAAAACCCCAACCGCCCCACCGGCGGCATTGAAATACAAGTGACCGCATTGGACGTACTCAACACCTCCAAAGTACCGCCCTTCACCATCGAAGACGATACCGATGGGGGCGACGACCTGCGCATGAAATACCGTTACCTTGACATCCGGCGCAACCCCGTGAAGCAAAGCCTCATCTTCCGCAGCAACGTGGCCATTGAAACGAGAAAGTACCTCGCCGGTGAAGGCTTCATCGAGGTGGAGACCCCCTGTTTGATAAAAAGCACGCCGGAGGGTGCCCGCGATTTTGTGGTACCATCCCGCATGAACCCCGGTCAGTTTTACGCACTGCCACAGTCCCCTCAAACTTTCAAGCAAATCCTCATGGTGGCGGGCATGGACAAATATTTCCAGCTCGTGAAATGCTTCCGCGACGAAGACCTTCGGGCCGACCGGCAACCGGAGTTTACCCAGATAGACTGCGAGATGGCTTTCGTGAGTCGCGACGACGTATTGCGCACGTTTGAAGGGCTTACCAAGTATCTTTTCAAAACTATATTGGGGCTTGAATTCTCTGACTTTCCGCGCATGCGTTACGACGAAGCCATGTGCCGCTTTGGCTCCGACAAACCCGACACCCGCTTCGGCATGGAGTTCGTCGAACTGAACGACGTGGCCAAAGGCAAAGGGTTCGGTATATTCGACAATGCCGAACTCATCGTTGGCATTTGCGCCGCGGGGCAGGCGGAGGTATATTCTAATAATGACCTGAAAACCCTCGCCGAGTGGTTGCAGCGTCCACAAATCGGCGCCAAGGGATTGGTTCATGTAAAAGTCAATGAGGATGGGAGTTTTAAGTCTTCCGTCAGTAAATTTTACAGCGATGAAGATTTGAAAGCCTGGGCTGAAAAATTCAACGCCAAACCCGGCGACCTGCTGCTCATCCTTTCCGGCGAAGCCGAAAAAACCCGCAAGCAACTCAACGAATTGCGCCTCGAAATGGGCCGCCGCATGGGCCTGATGAAACCTGGCGATTTCAAACCCCTGTGGGTCGTGGAATTCCCCCTGCTCGAATGGGACGAAGATGCGAAGCGCTTCTTTGCTATGCACCACCCATTTACATCGCCCCTGCCACAGGACGCTGAAAAAATGATGAGTGGCGACCATGAGACGCTCAAAAACCTGCGGGCCAATGCCTACGACCTCGTCATCAATGGCGTCGAAATCGGCGGCGGCTCCATCCGTATCCACGAGCGGGCGCTGCAAGAGAAAAACTTCAATCTGCTGGGCTTCACTCCGGAAGAAGCAGAGCGTCAGTTCGGCTTCCTGCTCGGCGCTTTCGAATACGGCGCACCACCGCACGGCGGCATCGCCTTCGGCTTCGACCGCCTCTGCGCCGTGATGAGCGGGCAGACGAGCATCCGCGATTTCATCGCCTTCCCGAAAAATAACATGGGCCGGGATATGATGATAGATGCTCCTTCGGAGATATCGGATGAGCAACTGAAGGAATTGTACCTCGCTGTAACGGCGGACAGAAAAGTGTAAAATTCGACCCTGCCGGTGTGGTAGCTCAAAGCAATCGCACGAGTTAGCGCCTCCACTCGAAAACTACGCGGCATGCCTGATAATTTCATTCAAAACCTGACGCAGCGCCTGCAACAGCCCCTCCCCGGATGGGAGGCACAGCTCAGGATGGCGCACACTACGCGGCGCCTGTACGTGGAAGCTCCGGCTGATGCACGGCAGGCCGGCGTATTAGCAGCATTGTTTCAGAAGAATGAGGCGTGGCAGGTCGTGTTCATCGTGCGCAATCAAACCGGCGGCGATCACCACGGTGGGCAAATCGGCTTCCCTGGTGGCAAATACGAACCGAAAGACGCCAGCATGCAAGACACGGCCCTGCGCGAAGCAGAAGAGGAAGTGGGCATCCGCCGGCAGGACGTGACGGTGCTCGGCAAATTGACCGAATTGTACATTCCCGTCAGCAATTTTCAGGTGCATCCGTTTGTGGGTTTCCTCGCTAACGAGCCTTCGTTCATCTTGCAGGAGGACGAGGTTAGCGCGGTGCTGACGGTGCCCCTCGCCCATTTTCAAAAAGAGGACGCCGTAAAGACCACCAACATCCGCATCGGCAAACATCTCGTACTGCAAAATGTGCCCTATTTCGACACCGGGGGCAAAGTGCTGTGGGGCGCCACGGCAATGATGTTGAACGAATTGTTGCACCTCGTGCGCTAAGAACTTGTTGGGCTGCTTTTATCGAAATATATCCAGGGCTTGTCACTTCATCTTCCATTCAACATCAAATACCCGGATTTTCGCACAACTTGATTCAAGGTTGGGAAGTTGTTATTATGCTGCTTATGCGAAGCGTAAAATCTGAAAAATAATAGAACCATGCCTTACCGTAAAACTGTGCAATTCCGGATTGACTCCATTGCAGGCCTGCTGCTGATGGTGCTCTTTTTCATCGGCATATTCTTCGTGCTCAGAGGTCTGTTTTGGGTACTTTCGTGGGTGGCCCCCGTTTTGTTGATAGCCGCCTTCATCATTGACCGTTCCGTGGTTATCAACTACGGCAAGTGGCTGATAAGAACAGTGAAAAATAACCCCCTGCTGGGCATTGCCGCCATCGTTTTCACAGTCATCGGCTACGCGGTGGTTTTCCCCTTATTATTTGCAAAAGCATTTTTTAAAAAGAAAATAAAAACCGCCACTCAGCAGTACGAAAGTCAACAACAGGGAGAATTCGTAGATTTTGAAGAATTGGACGGTGCCTCTTCCCAAGAGAAACCCCTCGAATTGCCGCCCCTCAAAAAGAAAGAGCAACAGGGCGAATACGACCAGTTATTCAATTGACCTTCTGATAAAATTGATTGAGCAACGGCGCAAATGCAATGCGCTGCTTGCTCTTCACTCTCCGGCTGCGACGCCCTCCTCATTCACCACCATCTCCTGATGCCCGATAAATTCCTGACGCGCAGCCCGCAATATCGTTGAAATCACCGCCTCGCTGAGGCCCGGCGGCGTCAACTGCA
>SCUG01000633.1 GCA_004297645.1 Saprospiraceae bacterium
GTTGCCGGCGATGTCGGTGGTAATGCCGAGCGAGTCCACGATGGCGCTGTCGCCGGCATCGATGGCGGGGGAGCAGGGGAGCAGGGTGAAGTCGTGGGCAGCGGTGTCGGCGAAGAGGGGGTCGAGGTTGAAAAGCATGCTGGGACCGCAGGTGACGGATGCAGGCAACGAACTACAATTGGCCGTACTCAACAAAGAATTGTCTATTTGAATGGAGGTCGCATTTATGGGAAATGAGGTTGGCGTCAACGAATCAGCAACTATAATCGTGTTGGAAATATGATATTTCCCCGGAACAACCATTGCTGTTTGTGCATTTGTAATATTGCCGTAAATGGTGCAGTTGCTGATTTCATTGGTAAACGAATTGGAGGAGGCTCTGAAAATGCTTCCATTTTGTAAATTATTACCAATGCAGGTATTGTTAGTGAAAATCAATGGTGCTTTGAGATGAAATCTTATTAATGCTGACTCATAATTCGCTTCGAAGGTATTCTGTTGGAAGTTGCACCCATCTAAAAGGGCAAAACTCAAATCACAAAAAATATTAGAACTTGCAAAAAATCCTGGAACATGCTTGATAAAATCACATTGCTTGATTTCGCAATGTCCCAAATCAGCGCCTATTAAAAGATGCGCACCAGATTCACTCTCAGCAATGTTCATTTTAAAAAGACAATGGTCAAATAGTAAATTTGTATAAGAATCATCTAAAAATAAAGCATCAATATGACATCCGCTTCCTGAGTAAGAAACTTGGTTTGCGATAAAGGAACAACCTTGAAAGATAGCAAAATCAGTATAAAGAAAGCCGCTAAAATAATGATAACCACCACCTCTTGGAGCTATATTTTCTTCAAAAACACAGCCAACAACAAAAACTTTCATTCCTGAAGCCCGCCCACCAAACTGTGCAATCCCTCCTCCCAAGTTATTTGCTAAATTCTGTTGGAAGGAGCACCCAACAAATTCCAAGGTATCAGTCCGTTCTGTATCCCTGTAAAATATAGCCCCTCCATTTTGCCCCGCTGAATTTTGAATAAAAGAACAGTTCCAAAAATCATTTTTCACCTCCACCCAGCTTCCACCATCCCTGCGGATGGCGCCGCCATCTGCACCAGCATGGTTTGCCACAAAAACACAATTATAGAACTGCGGCGCCACGGAACCATTGACCCCGTTCACATAAGCTGCTCCGCCAAACTTGAGCGCATAGTTGTGCTCAAAACGGCAGTTCCAGATGCGGGGATAGGCATAGCTGTTCTCGCCCATGATATAAAGCGCCCCGCCCGACCTCACTAAGTTCCGGTCGAAAACTGCCGGGCCATCGGCATTGCCACGGACGAACGTCAAACCATCCACCAAGGTGGTCGTGTCGGAGGCGCCGATATAGAGGATGGTGTAGGAATTGTCGGTGCTATCGCCCGGCAACCCGATGTCGCCGCTTAATATGGTAGGATGTGCTGCCCAATCCCGCTCGTTCAAAAGGGTTTCCGTACCAGCAAAGCCACCCATCAGCTTCACGCCGTTTTTTAGCTCAAAATATGCGCCCTTGTCGCCGGAAAGGGAAGGGTAATAAATGCCCTCGGCGACCCAGATGGTGTCGCCGGACAAGGCTTCCGACAGGGCGTCGTGCGGGTCGTGGTAAGCATCTTGCCAATTGGTGCCATCGTTGGCGCCACCTGCCAGGTGGTTGACGTAAATGATATGGCCAAATATTGGGTTGGCAATGAGAAACAGAACAAGGAATGAGTATATGGACGTTCGCATGGGAAGAGAGGTTTTATTGAAATTGAGTAAAAGTAAACCTCCCATATCCACTTTATGCAGGCAGATATGGGAGGTTAAAAAATAACCGGCCATTATTGCCTCACCACCACCCCGCTCACCTGACCCAATGGGGTCTGCACCTGCCAGTTGAGCACGCCCGGCGCAAGGGTGGCAGCTTGGTCTATGGCTATCAGGTTGTCCCCTTTTGTCAGTGATGCTTCCTGGTAGGCCAGCCTTCTGCCGAATGCATCGAAGAGCCAGATGCTGCCCTTGCAATCTTCCGGCACGGACACTGAGACGCCCAGGGTGTTGGAAAATGGGTTCGGAAAACACGTTGCTTTGACGGGTTGGGCAACCGTTCCATTGGCAAGTGCATCCTCTTTGAACGAGGATAGTGCCAAAGAATAGGCTTTCCCTTCCCGCTTATATCCGAGGTTGGGCAGCACGGCATCGTCAAGCCTCAACATGGCAGAAATATCAGCCACATCCGCCAATGCCCTGAAGCTCAGGTTGAACAGCACAGCGCCTTTGCTCACGACACCCGTTTCCTGCTCTTCGGTGGTAAACCACAGGGTGCGTATCATTCCCGCACTTAAATCCGTCAGTCCAAAATTGCCCTTGGTGTAACCTCCCAATTCACCTTTGGAAGCCCCAATGAATTCCAATTTGGCAGGCTCGAACTTCAGGCCCATTTGGAAAGCAACGAGTTCTTCCGGCCCGTTGGCCTTGATGGGCAGGGTGATGACGTCTCCCTTTTTTGCCCCGCCCTTTGCAATATTGATTGGATACGACGGGTATTGAATCTCCCTGTCTTCAGTTGAACCTGAAAAGTTCTCGCCCGGACAGGCCAAACAATGGTTGCTAAGATTGACGTCCCCAATTTTTACGCCTACGAAATTGGCAGGCTCCCCCAAATGGATGGTTTTGGATTCTGGAAAAACAGGTGAAAATGGATCTGAAAGATTTGGGAACACCCAGTCCTTATCCACAAATCGCCAGGAAGTGTTAGTGGGGAATGAAGTGATTATTTGTAAAATCAATTTCCTGATTTCAACTACGTCAGCGGTTGATACCATACCACTATTATTGGCATCAGCTGCGATTATCTTGTAAGGAGAATCAAGAGGTTGTGTGCCAAGAATGTGCCTGGTTATTAGCACCAGGTCAAAAGTTGTCACCCCATTTATGTCGCAATAGTCATTTGCCGCCGTCACGGTGTAGGTGTATGTATCTCCTGTACTAAAATTGCAGGCGCAAAGCGAAAAGTCTTTCGCACACTCAAGCGCCGGCATCGGGATGCTTGGGCAAAATGAAATAGCTCCTGTTACGTTAATGGTCGTTGTTTTCCTGATAAGCCCTCCATTTTCTTTGGCAACCGAACCAAATATCAGGGGTGGGCAAACATCAGGCACCGCATTAACCGCGGGGATACAAGCAGCGTTGCCTGCAACTTGAACAACAGCATCCATGGTGGTTATGCCGGTACAAGCATTGGGACTGATGACCGCTACCTCAAAGCCGTCGCCCTTGTTCACCGAAAAGCCGCCCGACATATTGAGGTACTCTATGCTGTTCCCGTTGATTGAATAACAAGTTGGACAATTGGGTGTCAGTGTTTGGTTAAGGAACCCAACAATAGAGGCATTGGGAGGCAGGTTGAGGTTGATATTCAGCTTTATTTGATTGAAAGTCAAGGGTGAGCCACCTACAATATCCGGCCATTCAATCTTGACGCTGAAACGGGCTTCACAATTGTCGCCGGAAGTGGGGCTTGCGTCAGTGACCTGTGCAATATCAAACTTGACGCCGTTGTCGCATGGCAAAAACTGCCCGAAGACAACGGTTTTGCCATTGCCGAATACGGGCTTGCAGCAGCCGGCCTCGCCCTGCCTGAGCGCCCTGCCGGATATGAAATCCAACTCAACGTCAGTGAGCGTTGACTGCATGATTGGACCGTTTACCAAAAGCCTGAACATGGTGGCCGAAGCGGGGTTGTAAGCGTAGTTTGTCGTGTGAACATACACGGTATATTCTGTCGCACTGCATGTCCTCACGAAGATGCTGGCCCCCGGGATAGTGACAGGTGAAAAGCCCGGTGCGGAAATGGCATGATTGGCAGTCAGGTGAATGGCAAAATCAAGTTCGTTAAAGTTATAACCTGCTGCACCGGCTTGCATGACAACCGGAACTGAATATTGGGTGGTAGAGGTGTTGGGTGAGGTTGGCGTCTCTGCATCAAAAATAATATTGGGCACGGCAACGGGCGAGGATGTGCAAGTTGATGACTCTGGAAAAGTAACGGAAGTAGCTCCTGACGGGCATCCCGTATTTGGGAGCATACAGTTTAATATGCCTGTGCCCGTATTCCATTGCAGCAAATCATCGGAAAAAACCAGGTCCAGGGTTTCACCCGGGAACGCCTCTACGACTATCCCCATGAATGGGCTTCCGGTGAGCGGGAAACTGTACGGGCCTTGCCCTTCCATTTTGTTGATGACCACATAGCTTTCTGTGACCTCTATTTGGTCAGCCGTGAAGCCATAAGTATTCATCAGGCATGACGTGGTCAACGCCACGTTGATGGTAGAAACGCCGCAGGCTGGCTTCTGCAAGGTTGCCTTAAATGCTAAGGAAACAAGGCTCAATGTGGGTGACTGGTTGCCATTGTTGGGCCTGAAGTAGCAACCATACTGAAACCGGTAACAATCGGTCACCGTACAAGGCAGGTTTGCATCGGGGCAATAATTGAATTGAGCGCCAAGGTCTGCGCAGGTCTGCCCCTGCACTTTTGATGAAATTCCTAAGAAAAGAAAAGAAAAGAAAAGAAAAGAGGCTGCATGTTTTTTACGAGGGAGCCAACCCTGCGGTGCGTTGTAATCAGATTTTTGTGGTACATAATTACTCGGTTTAAAAATGTTAAAAATTTGGTGATAAATATGGATGCACATGGGAGAATAATTTTCCAACTTGTAAGGTACCTTGTGTTGCGGAGCTTAGGCAAGAACGTCCGATGCGCAAGGTATGCGGAAATTTTTTTATTCGCAAGGGGGAGAACGACATTGACTTCGGCCAAGTTCACCAACAACTATACTGCGGAATAGCTGATTTTGGTGGGAACGGACATCCGGCGCCCGGACTGGAGTTCGGGCGTACAACAAAACCAACTGTGCTGGAGTAGAATTACCTTCAGGTGGCTTTTTCAGCCCGCAGCAAATTCAATAGAGCGCAATGTTCCCGCATTTACTATTTTTGCATCCGCTCTTAAGATTGAAAGTGATGAAGATTCACAAAGAAGGACATAGCATTCTCATATCGCTCGTACTGTTTCTGGGATTGGTGAACATAGTCGTTCGCTCAGTGGCGCCCGAAATCACCACAGTGGCTACGGTGTTTTCTGCGGCGCTGTTCATTCTGGTATTGCAGTTTTTCCGCAACCCCCGCCGGGTCATCAAAGTATCTGACAACAACACGGTTTATGCGCCGGCAGATGGTAAAATCGTCGTCATCGAGGAGATTTTTGAGCCCGAATATTTCAGCGATACAAGGAAGCAGGTGTCCATTTTCATGTCTCCAACCAATGTTCACGTCAACCGCAACCCCATCAGCGGCACGGTGAATTATTTCCGTTATCACCCCGGCAAATACCTCGTGGCATGGCACCCGAAATCTTCGAGCCAAAACGAGCGCACCACCGTCGTCATTGACAACGGCGAAGACGAGGTGCTGCTCCGGCAGATCGCCGGCGCCATGGCCAAGCGAATCGTTAACTACCTCAGCGAGGGCGATGAAGTTCAACAAGGTGCAGACTTCGGTTTCATAAAATTTGGCTCGCGGGTAGATTTGTTTTTGCCGCTCGATGCCAAAATCGAAGTGCACATGGGCCAAAAAGTAAAGGGTAACAAAACAGTCATCGCCAGGTTATAGCTGCGCAGCCGCTCTTATCCGCCACTTCAGCCTTCCTTTCTTGCACCAAGCACCTCCAACGCATTTTGACAACTAGCAAAATAAGGTGCTGTTTGGGGGCGGCCTCCTGCGGCCCAAAACAGCAAGGGTTCTCTTTTTCAGCAGCAATGCCACCGAAAAAAAAGAACATGTTATTTCGCACACGTTACGAATTGTCAAAAAATCCTGATTTTTTCACGCTTCGGCACTACGAAATTCTAACTTTGCTTTTGGCACTGTTTTTTGGACTTTACCCCAGGTACTTTTTAAGTGCCCAGTATGCCGGCAAGAATTTCCCTTATTTTTACAAGTGAACAAAAAATGGAGGAACTGTCATTAGTATTGCCTCTTTCTCCGGACTATTGGAATAATCCAGCGACTGATAAACTGCCAAATCAAGGCACATACGAACATTGGCAGGGTGATTTAGTTTTGGCTTTTTGCTGGTTTGACCCCATTGAAGAATAGGAAATGACCAGCCTAACTCCCGCGACAAAAACTACTTTCCCTACCGGGAATAACTTTGAAATAAACTCCGAACGATGAACGGCAAAAATATTTGCTTAGCGGTATTGATGTTGATGTTGACAACACTCACACCACTGTTTTCTCAAGTCTGCGACTGTTTGACCACCGGCAACTGCCCGGTTACCATTCAGGACAACGGCACTTTCCAGGGCACCCTCGACGTCATGGTAAACGGCGCCAACGATTTAGGCGCCTGCCCACTCACCTCCGTTTGTTTTCAAATTACCCATACATGGATTGGTGACCTCTCCGTGACACTGACCTCCCCCGGCGGCCTCAATTACATGGTGATGGCCGATGTGAACAACAACTGGGGCGGCTGTGGCACGCAGGAAGACAACGTGGACGTCTGCATCCTGCCCGGAGGTGGAAACCCCCTGACCAACAACACGGAATACCTGTGCAACTCCGGGCCTTGTTCCAGCGGCACCTGCTGCCTCACCGGCACCTGGACCATGCCCTGCGGCGGCGTCACCGACCCCATCACAAACGCCCAACAAGCTCCCAACTGCGACCTCAACGACTTCAACTTGCCGGGACAACCCGCCAACGGAACCTGGACGCTCACCATCAATGATATTTGCAGCCAGGACGTCGGCACCCTGGACAACTTCTCTCTTACATTTGCCTGTGGTACCCAAAGCTGTATCGTTTGCGAGGCGGATGGTGGCTCACTGAATGCCCCCGCCGTGCAAGGATGTTTTGGCAACTCCAACCTCAACCTATCACTGCCACCCCAATACAATGGAAGCCCACCTAACCCTGGCGAATACGGTTACGCCTACGTCATCACTCAAAACGGCATCATTGTGGCCGTAAATTCTTCCGCCGACATGAGCACCCAACCGGCAGGAATTTACCAGGTTTGCGGCCTGTCGTACATCATTACTGCCGCCGGGCAAATAGGCTCCCTCACCGGCATGAATTATTCCACTGCTGTCACCTTGCTTCAATCTGCTACCGCTCCTTTTTGTGGCGATTTTTCCTCCGACTGTGTGAGTGTGACCATCGGGCCGCCGGTTCCGCCCACCATTCTGGTTACCTCGCTTTGCCTTGGCGACTGCATCATCGTGGGAGGCCAGGATTTTTGCTCATCCGGCACCGTCACCGTGCCATCGTACCTCGGCTGCGACAGCGTCATCAACGTCGTCATCATACCCATCTTCGTTCCCCCGACGGTGGAAACCATCACCGTGTGCCAGGGCGATTGCATCACCATCAACAACCAGACTTATTGCCCGCCAGGGCCGCATGTGCTCATTTATCAAAATTGGCAGGGCTGCGACAGCTTGGTGTCGCTGACCATGCTGGAAGAAATAACCGCTGCCATCATCTCCCCATCGAACCCGCCGCCGCTCACCTGCACCAATCAATCGGTGACGCTCAATGGCACCCTTTCCGTGCCGGCAACAGTGACCTATGCCTGGACCGGGCCAGGTAGTTTCAACAGCAATCAGCCCTCTGTGACGGTTTCTTCGCCAGGCAACTACACGCTGACCGTCACGAACAGTAACCACACGCCACCTTGTACGGCCACCGCTTCGATCATGGTGGCCGATAGCTCCGCCGGGCCTAATCTTCATTTGAACGGCCCGCCGCCAGCCATTTGCTTCGGCGACTCCATTGACCTCGCTACCCTCGATATTCAAGACTTGAACAATACCAACCCCACCATCACTTTTCACAGCGGCACACCGGCTACGCCGGCAAATGAGTTGCCGTCCACGCTTGTGTCGCCGGACAGCACGACCACTTATTACGTCTTCGGTGATACGGGCGATTGCAGCGATGAGATAAGTGTAACCCTGACAGTCATTGCACTACCGCTCGCTGGTATATCGGCAGATTCCACCATTTGCTTAGACACAACGGCCACGGTGGTTTACACCGGCGATACCACGGCCATCGCCACCTATAGTTGGAATTTCAGTGGGGGCACGGCGGCTCCAGGCACTGGTCCCGGGCCGCATACACTCAGTTTCGCCACAAGCGGCACCAAGGTCATTACCCTCGTGGTGCAAAACAGCAGCAGCTGCTCCTCACTACCCGTCACTGACACGGTGCTGGTCAATGCACCGTTGATTGCGCCGGTCATTAACTGCACACCTTCCACCGGCAGCATTGAATTTACCTGGAACAATGTGGCAAACGCCTCCGGCTATAATGTAACTGTCGCCATTGGCCCGCCGGGCATGCTGACCTCCGACACCTCCTACCTCATCACCAGTCTGAGCGCCAACGAGCAGGCATCCATCGTGGTGGAAGCCATCGCCGCCAATGCCTGCGGCAATGTCAGCACTCAAATCACCTGCACGGCAGAGGATTGTGCCCTCGCCTCAGTCACTATTGACCCGGTGGCAGACATTTGCCTCGACAGCACCGCAGCGCCTTTTTTACTATCGGCTACGACTACCGGCGGCCTTAGCGGTGGCACCTACACCTGGTCGGGCAGCCCGGCAGTGAACGCCCTGACAGGCATGTTTAACCCGGCCTTGGCTAATGCAGGCCCCAACACCATCATCGTGACCTATGAGGAGGGCACCTGCCAGTACAATGCCTTTTCCACGATATACGTCTATCCACAACCTACTGCTAATTTCACGGTAACATCCCCGATATGCATCAACGGGAATTCCACCGTAAACTACGCTGGCAATGCTGGGGCTGGAGCAAGCTACACCTGGGACTTCGATGGCGGTACCGCCAATCCTGGCACCGGACCGGGACCCCATTCCGTCAGTTGGGCATCAGGCGGCGCATACACCCTCAGCCTGATGGTGGATGAAAACAACTGCCCTTCAGAAACCGCCACCCAAACCGTGCAGGTGGACGAGGTGATGGCTGCACCCCAAATTTCGTGTAATGTAACCACCAGCAGCGTGGAATTCATTTGGAACAACGTGCCCGGCGCTGCCAGCTACATCGTTACACTGCTCAGCGGAGCAGCAGGCAGCCAACCCACCGATACGACTTACTTAGTTACCGGCCTCAACCCCGGCGACGCGGTGACTATACAGGTGGTGGCCACCGGCAACGGAGCCTGTGGAAACAGCACAGCACAACAAACCTGCACCGCTTCCGACTGCCCGCCTGTGACGATTAGCATAATACCAGTTGGCCCTATTTGCCTTACCACCTCCACGGCACCATTCGACCTGATTGCCACGGTAAATGGAGGAGCGGGAGGAGGCACCCTGGTATGGTCGGGCACCGGCATCACCAATGCCACCGCCGGTACCTTCGACCCCAATAGCGCCGCCTTCGGCGGAAACACCGTCACCGCCACCTATACCGAAGGAAATTGCACATTTACCAAAACCACCGTCGTAAGCGTATTCCCCACCCCACAGGCTTCCTTTATTGTGCAATCACCGGTCTGTACGGGTGATATTTCCACTATCACCTATACGGGAACGGCCTCGCCTGGTCTGATTTACAACTGGGATTTCGGCAGCGGCACGGCATCGCCCGGCACGGGCATTGGGCCGCACAATGTGAGTTGGAGCAGCAGCGGGTTACAGCCCATATCCCTTACGCTGGAAAGCCCCAATGGCTGCATCTCCACTCCATTCGCCGGAGAGGTGCAGGTTGACGAACCGCTGACTCCCCCCGCGGTGGGATGTTCTTCCACCACCAGCAGCCTGTCGTTTACCTGGCCCAATGTGGCGGGTGCCACGAATTACGATGTGGTGGTACTCGACGGCCCCGCAGGAGTATTGAATTCCAACTCGTACCTCGTCAGTGGTTTGCTACCGGGAGATTCCGTGACCATCGAACTCACCGTGTCGAACAACGGCGCATGCCCGCCCGTTTCGGTACAGCAAACCTGTTATGCCCTCGACTGCGCGGATATTACCATTCAAATAGACAGTGTGCTGCCCCTTTGCCTCGGTATAGTGGCTCCGTTCAACCTGACCGCCACCGTTAGCGGCGGCAACAACACGGGTACCGGTACTTGGACAGGAACGGGCATTACGAATGCCGCCACCGGCACTTTTGCTCCCGCTATGGCTGGCACGGGTACTCACACTGTCACTTATACTTTCGTCGAAGACGGCTGCACGTTCAGTGCTTCGGCGACGATTGTCATTTACACTGAACCCACCGCCACTTTTGTGGCTGACCAGAATATTTGCA
>SCUG01000634.1 GCA_004297645.1 Saprospiraceae bacterium
ACTGTGTCTCCTCAAACCATAGATTCAGCCACCGCAGGCTGGTGGTTGCTCGGCATTTCGACGGTTTACGGCATATTGTTCGTCATGCCCATCGGCGGTGCCGATATGCCCGTCGTTATTGCCCTGCTGAACTCACTTTCCGGCATCGCCGGAGCTTTTGGCGGCCTGCTGTATGGCAACAGCATCATGCTCATTGGTGGCATCCTCGTGGGCGCATCGGGCGTCATCCTCTCGGCGCTGATGTGCAAGGCAATGAACCGCTCACTGCTCAATGTGCTCATCGGAAACTTCGGCGGTGGCGCCACAAGTGGCAGCGCGGCAGCCGGCGACCAGGTCGCCCGGGAAGCCACGGTCAACGATACGGCTATCATGTGCGCTTATGCCAGTCGCGTTTGCATCGTTCCGGGTTACGGCCTCGCCGTGGCACAGGCACAGCACGTTTGCCACGAATTTGAGAAGAGCTTAGAGGCCAAAGGCGTCGAGGTGTATTTCGCCATCCACCCGGTGGCAGGCCGGATGCCGGGCCACATGAACGTGCTCCTCGCCGAGGCCGACGTACCTTACCCAAAACTCATAGAAATGGACCAAGCCAACGGTATGATGCCCCAAACCGACGTGGTCATCATAGTGGGTGCCAACGACGTTGTGAACCCTGCTGCCGAAAATGACCCAAGCAGCCCAATTTATGGCATGCCCATCATCAAAGTCCTGGACGCCAAAAGTGTCATCGTGATGAAACGGAGTATGCGGCCGGGGTACGCTGGCATTGAAAACCCGCTGTTTTTCCATGAAAAAACAAAACTGCTCTTCGGTGACGCCAAGGACACGCTCGGTAAACTCGTCACAGAGCTGAAGACCTTGTAAGGTTTATTATCAAACCTTTTCAACCTCATAAACGGGTAGCCTTCACAGGTTACCCGTTTACTTTTTCCAGCTTGCCGATGCGGGCCGTCACACGGCCCTGCAATCTCCACGGGGCGGAAAGATGCGGGGTGAAAGTTCCCGCGCCCTTCGTGGCCAGGGTGAGCATAGTCCCTGGATGGGAAAAGGTGTGCAGCGTGTAAGTCTCCCCGTGGAAGGGACAAAGATGCGTGTCGAACAGCGCGATAAGATTATCATGCCCCGATAAGTCCAGCCGGTTGATGTGATTCACCAGCCCGATGCCGGTAATTTTCAGAATGGCTTCTTTCATAGTCCAGAATCTGTAAAAATCATGGGCCGTGGCGATTTGGGCCTGCTCCTCCGGCGTGAAATAATGTGCCGCCACCTGCAAGTAGTTGAAGCCTGGATTGACCCATTCGATGTCTATGCCGAGAGGTCTATTGTTTTCGTGCATCGCCAATGCTATCCAAGTCGCAGAATGAGACACGTTGAACTGAACGGCTGCACCAGCCCCCATGAAATAAGGCTTTCCGAACGGTCCGGTACTGATTTCCAAATCGCCAGCCGGGATACCCAGCATGGCCCCGGCCTTCTGGCGCAGGGTGCCGCGGGCAGCAATGAATATCCGGCGGTCTTTGTCGAAATGGAACCTTTTGGATTTTTCCAACTCGGCTTCATTTAGGCAGGACTTTAGATTTTCAAAATCCCGGGGTTCCAGGGTTTCTATGTTCAATAATTCTATGGTCATATCGAACGAGGGATTAAAGAAGTGCTTTGGGGGGAAAGCATACCTCCCGGCTGTCTTGCTTGGCGAGAATACGAACTTCTTTTTC
>SCUG01000635.1 GCA_004297645.1 Saprospiraceae bacterium
CCGATGCTCAGGCGATTCACGGGCGAATGCTTCAATGCCTTTAGTTTCTCCAACGACAAGTCATCGGGATTGGCTTCGAAGGTGATTTCTGGGGTATGGATGACAGAGAACAGCCGGTAGATATTTTCAAAAATGGAATCAAGTTCCTCGTTAGTTAATAAAGAGGGAGTTCCACCGCCGAAATAAATGGTTTCGACCGGCTCGCCGTCGAGGTAGTCTTTTTGCAGTTCAAGCTCTAAGATGATAGCCGCCACCATTTCCCCCTTGCTTTTTAAAGAAGTGGAAAAATGGAAGTTGCAATAGTGGCACGCCTGTTTGCAAAATGGAATATGGAGATAGAGTCCAGCCATATCAATCAGTGGGCAATATACTGTAAGCAGCAAGCAGTAACCAGCACCCAAAACAACTGTTCACTTCATCAGTTTGTCAGAAATTAGTTTTGTTTTACTTTTGGGCGTCAAAACGAAAAGCATGGCGAAAGCGAGGTTCAATGTCACAGCAAGAATAACGATACTGCCGAATATTGAACCTCGCTATTTTCCGGCTTTTGGAAAGAAACTTGTACAACCCGTCAAACTTATTAAAACCGTAACTACTTTCCCCTCCGTTGTCATTCGCACTTGGCGAAACTGCTGCGACATGTTAGTATTAAGAAGTCCAATTTTCAACCAACGTGACGATGCAGATTCCCTTCGGGAATGACAAAAAGGAGTAGTAAGTAGATTTAAAATCCAAAAATTATGGGGCAGAATCTGACACTTATTATTCCCGTGCTGGGCGCCTTGGGATTGGTTTATACTTTCTGGAAAACCAATTGGGTAATCAAGCAGGACCCAGGCACCGAGCGGATGATTCGCATTTCGAATGCAATCGCCGAGGGCGCCATGGCATTTTTGAAAGCTGAGTACCGTGTGCTGGCAATTTTTGTATTGGTGGTGGCAGTGCTGCTGGGCATCAGCGGAAGCCAAGACCTCAAAGAAAGCTCGCCGCTGATTGGGCTTTCCTTCATTGTAGGCGCATTTTGCTCAGGTCTTGCCGGCTTTATTGGAATGCGGGTAGCCACCAAAGCCAATGTGCGCACCACCCACGCCGCCCGCACGAGCTTGGGCAAGGCGTTGGAAATTGCCTTCGCAGGCGGCTCTGTGATGGGCCTGGGTGTGGTCGGATTGGGGGTACTCGGTTTAAGCTCCCTGTTCATTATTTACAGCAATATGGGCTGGGACCTCATCAAGGTCATCACCGTGGTGACAGGCTTTTCCTTCGGCGCATCCTCGATTGCGCTCTTTGCAAGGGTAGGAGGTGGCATTTATACAAAAGCTGCGGATGTGGGCGCCGACCTCGTCGGCAAATTGGAAGCGGGCATTCCTGAAGACCACCCGCTCAACCCCGCCACCATCGCCGACAATGTGGGCGACAACGTGGGCGACGTGTGCGGCATGGGCGCCGACTTGTTCGAGAGCTACGTCGGCGCCATCGTCGGCACGATGGTGCTGGGTGCAGCGTTCATTGGCGTCGTGGGTTATGAAAATACCAACCAATTCGGCGGGTTGAATGCAGTCCTTTTGCCAATGGTGCTGGCGGGCGTAGGGATACTCACCTCCATCTTGGGCACTTTCTTCGTGCGGGTAAAAGAAGGCGGCAACCCGCAGGCGGCGCTGAACTGGGGCGTCAATGGCTCATCCCTAATCATGATAGCCGCTTCTTATTTTATCATCACCTGGATGTTGCCGGAAAGCTGGCAATACCAGGACATGCTTTCTACTGCACCCCAGACCATGACGGCGAACGGCGTTTTCTTCGCGACCATCCTCGGCCTGGTGGCAGGCTTGGCGATTGGCTTCATCACCGAATACTACACCGGCACTGACAAAGCGCCCGTGATGAAAATCGTGCATCAGTCGGCAACCGGCTCCGCGACCAACATCATTGCAGGTTTGGCCACGGGTTTCATGTCCACGATGTTTCCCGTCCTCGTGCTGGCGGCAGCCATCATGGGGTCCTATTATTTTGGCGGGCTGTACGGCATCGCCATTGCAGCGGTGGGAATGTTGTCCAACACGGGCATTCAATTGGCGGTGGACGCTTACGGTCCCATCTCCGACAACTCCGGCGGCATCGCCGAAATGAGTGAGTTGCCGAAAGAGGTACGCGGCAGAACCGACAAGCTCGACGCTGTCGGAAACACGACCGCCGCCATCGGCAAAGGCTTCGCCATTGGCTCGGCGGCACTCACAGCGCTGGCATTCTTTGCCTCCTTCGTCGAGGTCTATAACAAAACCCACCCGGACAGCATGATTTCTTCCATCAACCTGCTTGCTCCCGACGTGATGGGCGGCCTGTTCATTGGCTCGATGATTCCGCTGCTGTTCTCCGCCCTGGCGATGATGGCGGTCGGGGAGGCGGCAATGGACATGATTAAAGAAGTGAGAAGGCAGTTCAGCGACATTCCCGCCTTGAAGGCGGCCCTGGCGGTCATGCGAAAAAACGATGGAAAGGAAATGGAGCATTGGAGCCAACAAGACCAAAAGACCTTCCACGACGCAGACGGCACAGCCGAGTATGGAAAGTGCGTTGAAATTTCCACCAAAGCCGCCCTCAAGCGGATGGTGCTGCCGGGTCTGATTGCAGTGGTTACGCCTGTCGTCGTTGGCAAATTCGGAGGAGCGGAAATGCTGGGTGGCTTGCTGGCTGGCGTCACTGTCACTGGCGTGCTGATGGCTATCTTCCAGGCAAACGCCGGTGGCGCCTGGGACAACGCTAAAAAAATGTTTGAAGCGGGCGTGGAGATTGACGGCAAGATGTACTACAAAGGCTCCGACCCGCACAAAGCCGCCGTCGTCGGCGACACAGTGGGCGACCCATTCAAAGACACGTCCGGCCCCTCACTGAATATTTTGATGAAGCTGATGTCGGTGGTGGCGCTGGTGATTGCACCGCTGCTGTAAGCATTTCAAGACCATCCTTCATGATTTCCATTTTAAGATGACATCTTGAAAACCCCCGGCATTATTTGAACTGCCGGGGGTTTTTGTTTCAATAAAAACAAGAGCAGAAGGCAAAAGCAGAATTTTCAGCACCTGGATAATCCAAGGTGGAATCGTTCAGCTTGTACCCAGTTCCAACTACCAGGCTTTTCTTCGTGAAATTCAAAGTTGCTTCTGACTACCTGGAATTGTGGGTGACCAGTGCCAATGGGAAATAGGATAGCTCGGAATGCACGTCGAAAATAACCGGACCCCTGAAGACAAATTGTGCGGGCTAAAAATTTATCGAAAAAATGTAGCCCCCAATTAATCAACCGGCCTGTTGAGCTTGTTGAAATAAACTCCGGGCAGCAGGCGTTCAGAGAAAGCCCGGCTAAATAGTGGCCGGGCTTTTTATTCATAAGCGAGTATGCAAGGGCAACCCTATTTTCGCAAAATATTTCAAACCACACATACATGGACAAAATAAAAATCCTCTGGGCCGACGACGAGATAGACCTGCTAAAACCCCAAATGCTCTTTTTGGAAAAAAAAGGGTACGAAGTAGTCACCGTTTCCAACGGCCATGATGCCGTCGAAGAATGTGAAACGGAAAAGAACTTCGACGTGGTATTTCTTGATGAGAGCATGCCTGGCCTCACGGGGCTGGAGACCCTCGCCCGCATCAAAGAAAACAACCCGCGGCTGCCGGTAGTCATGATTACCAAAAACGAAGCGGAACATGTCATGGAGGAAGCCATTGGTTCCCAGATTTCCGATTACCTCATCAAGCCCGTGAACCCTAACCAGATTTTGCTCACCCTCAAGAAAATTATTGACAACAAAAGATTGGTAAGAGAAAAAACCACCTCCGGCTACCAACAGGAATTTCGCATGCTCAGCATGCAAATAAACAGCGGGCCGGGGTTTGAAGAATGGGGGGAAATTTACCGGAAGCTCATCAACTGGGAAATCAAAATTGACCAATCCCAATCGGTGGCGATGGGCGATATTCTCTCCACCCAAAAAAGTGACGCCAATGCCGAGTTCAGCCGTTTTGTGGCGAAAAACTACGAAGGCTGGGTAAATGATACCATTGAGGCACCGGTTATGTCGCACAACCTCATGCGCCGCAGGGTTTTCCCGGAGTTGAAAGAAGACGTGCCCACGGTGATGCTGCTACTCGACAACCTCCGTTTCGACCAATGGAAGGTGATAGAACCCTTGCTGTCGGAGCTGTTCAGGGTGGAAAACGAAGAAGTTTTTTACAGCATTCTTCCCACCGCCACGCAGTATAGCCGCAACGCCATCTTTGCCGGCATGATGCCCGCTGATATAGAAAGAGTTTATCCGAAATTGTGGAAAAACGACGCTGACG